>DATJQB010000391.1:0-6329 GCA_035506075.1 Bacteroidota bacterium
TTCAAATTCGGTATCGGCGGCAGCGACAACGAAGGCGGCAAGGGCGGATTTGGGAATAATCACATCGAGAATATCGATGATTCCCAGACCTCCTACATTCTTGCGAGCGATTGGGGCAGCATCAATCCGAAGTTCTACAATACCTGGGACTTCACCAATCACACGAAGACAGTGGTCGCTGTGGAAGACTACTGGACCATCCCGATGGCGTACGAGTTGAGCCAGAACTATCCGAACCCGTTCAACCCGACGACAACGATTCAGTTCACGATTCCTTCGCAGGACGTCGTGACGCTGAAGATCTTCAACGTGCTGGGACAGGAAATCATGACGCTCATGCACGAGAAGATGGATGCCGGCAAACACACAGTGCGCTTCGACGCATCGAAACTTACGAGCGGGGTCTACCTGTACCAGGTGACCGCCGGAAAGTTCGTCGATACGAAGAAGATGGTTCTGCTGAAGTAACCTCGCTGGTGTGGATGTCGCAGTACTATTCGGGCAAGGCGGGAGTGTTCTCCCGCCTTGCTTTGTTTATGGATCAGTATCTGATGTGAGCGAATGATCAAGAGGCCATATAGAGTTCTTGTGTTGCTTCTCGTCCTCTGCGTTTCGTCCGGATTGGGTCAGAGTGAACGGCAGGAGGAAGGAATCGTTGCACGCGCGGGCGAGAGCTCGATTTCGGAGAGAGAATTTCTCGAACGGTTCGAACTCCTCCCGGGGTTGCAGCGGCATCGTGCCGATCGGCTGGAAGAGGCGAAGCTCGAAGTCCTGTATTCGCTGATCGCCGAAAAACTGCTGGCGCAGGAAGCGAAAGAACGGAAGCTTGACCAGGATTCCACGTTCAGACTCTCGTTCGACGAGGTCCGCAAAATGCTCTCCAGGGATGAGCTCTATCGCCAGGAGGTAAGCGGCAAAGTACGCGTGACCCCTCAGGAGATCGCCGCTGGCATGGCTCAGGCCCAGAAGGAAATCCTCATGTCGTTCATCTACTGCGACAAGAGGGAGGACGCTGAGTTTTTACGCAAGCAGCTTGCTTCAGCGCGTGATTTCAACAGGCTCACAATCGATCCGTCGCTCCATGCCGTGAGGGACACAGCGACGATAATCTGGGGAGACGCGACGCCGGAGATCGAGAAAGCGGCGTATAATCTCTCCCCGGGCCAGATTTCTCCTGTTATCCGGTCAGGGACCGGTTACTACATCATGAAGGTCGAACGGTCCAGGCGAAGTGCATTCTTTTCCTCGCTTCAACCTTCCGTATTGCACGAGCGGATAGAAGACCGGATTCGTCAGCGCAAAGAGGAGGTGCGACTCAACGACTATGTCTCGGAGACGCTCAAGCATAAGATTGGATACACCCGACCAGCTGCTCTGAAAGTGCTGACGGACGCTTTGAAGAAGGTCTACGCAGCGATTCCCGTGAGCGGAAAGACCGGGATGAGCGAGACGATGGTGCGCGAGATCCGGAAACTTTGCGGGCAACAGTTGAAAGACACGCTCTCCGTCGCGGGATCAACAGTCTGGACGATTGGCGAGGTCATTGAGAAGTTCTACACGAAGGGGTTTGCACTTGACAGCATCTCCGTTCGTGCTATTCCTTCGCATGTAAACGGGGTACTTCGTGTGTGGGTGCAGCAGGAATTGCTCGCCCAGGAAGCACTTGAGCGCGGCCTCGACCGATTTCCGGCCGTTCGTAGACAGCTCGAGCAGTGGCACGACAATTTTCTCGAGCAATCCATGAGGCTCGTTCTACGCAGGGAAGCGAAGGTCTCAGATGCTGAAGTACTTTCATTCATGCAATCCGGGGATTCCGCATTTGTGATCCCCAAGGTCCAGATCCGCGAATTGAGAACGAGCTCGCTGGACGACATGCAACAGGCTTTGAACGAAATTCAGAGCGGGAAGCCGCTTTCAGAGGTCATCAGCCGTTGGTGCAGCGACAAGATGCTGCGTCAACGCAAGGGGATCTCTGATGCGTTTCCTGTATCCGAGCGCTATCCGGTAGGGGAGATCGCTGGGCAGATGCTCGTGGGACAACAATACGGACCCGTCAAAGAAGGCGCGGAATATGTGTATTTTGAATTGATGTCGAAAGATACTCGCGCCGAGCCGTCCGACACGGTGTATGCTTCGAAAAAGGCGCGTGCCCGCAGTGAACTTCTTCGCCAGAAGGAAAAACGCCTTACCAACTTGTTTCTTGCACAATCAGGCCAGCAACGCGGATTCACGATTTTTCAGGATCGTCTGAGCAAGATCAAGGTGAGCCCAATCCCGATGATGACATTCCGGGTCCTCGGATTTGGGGGCCGCATGTTCGCTGTGCCTTTCCTCGACAGACAGATCGATTGGCTGAATGTCGAACCACCCACCCAAAAAATTGCATTCTGAGATGGACCAGTCAACTCCAGCCAAGGTTCGCCGGACTCGGGTGTTTGGAGCTGTGCTGTTCCTCGTTCCGCTCGCGTTCTTTGCGGCACTCGAGGGTTCTCTCCGTGTCCTTGAGTACGGAGGGAATCTCAATCTGTTCATCGAAACCAACCAGAATGGCAAAGCCTACTATGGGGTTAATCCGGACGTCACGAACCGCTACTTTCGCACCTTCCAGGTAAAAGCGATGGTGTCGAATGAGCTCTTCGAAAAAGCGAAAGGCGAGAATACATTCCGGATTTTCTGCCTTGGCGAGTCTTCGACACTTGGCTATCCGTATATGTTCAACGGTTCGTTCCCGAGTTTGCTGAGAGACCGGCTGCAGGCAACCTGGCCGCAGAAGAATGTCGAAGTCATTAATCTCGGCATCACTGCGGTAAGCAGCTACACGGTTGCTGATTTTGTGCACGAACTCGTCAACTATCAGCCTGATGCACTTCTTGTGTATTGTGGGCATAACGAGTTCTACGGTGCACTTGCCGTAGGTTCGACCGAAGCCCTCGGAAAGAGCAGGTGGATGATCCAGACCTACCTTTGGCTGGAGCATGTCAGGTCGTTCCTGCTTATGCGCGATTGCATAGACTGGATACGCGGGCTCTTCACATCGCGTCAAAATGAGGGGCGAGAAGCGACTGTGATGGAAGGGATGGTGAAGAACAAGGAGATTCCATTTGATTCTCCGGACTACGCAGTTGCCAGGGACAACTTCACGGCAAATATCGAGGAAATAGCCAACGTTGCAGAAGCGCACAAGATTCGTCTCGTATTTGCGACGCTCGTGAGCAATCTGAGCGGCCTCGCTCCGTTTTCATCGGTCCACGGTTTTCATCAGACGGGCCTGGCAGAGTTTCAGAATCATGAACTGGCAGGGGAGCAGGCATTTGCGTCGAATGACCCAGTGACTGCCAGGAAGGAACTCTCTTCGGCGACATCGATCGATTCGTCGTATGCGATGACGCATTTCCTGCTGGGGAAAATCGCTGAACGACAGGGGGAATACCGGGTTGCTGCGAGGGAGTATCAGCTTGCTAAGGATCAGGACGCACTGCGATTTCGTGCTCCGTCGGAGTTCAACACAATCATCCGCCAGGTTGCACGAAAGCATTCAATCCCCGTGGCGGATGCTGAGAGCCTGCTCACTGTACGCTCCGAGCACCAGATCATAGGACCGCAATTCGTTCTGGAGCACGTTCACCTGAATGTGGATGGCTATTTCCTTCTCGCACAGTCCTTTTACGATGCAATGAGGGGGAATGGCATCCTTGCTTCGCGCGAACAATGGCATGCTCTGCCAGAGCCAAATGAGCTCGAGTTGCGGGCAGGTACCGGCGTGACGGCTCTTGATTCCGCGATGGCCTCGATCCGGCTGTTCGTCCTGATGAACAGCTGGCCGTTCAAACAGGGAGGCATTGGCGTGCGTTCGTTCGATCCAAAGACCGAGCTTGAGCGACTTGCGAAGTCCTGCCTTATGCGGGAACTATCGTGGGAGCAGGCCCATGTGAAGGCAGCGGAGATGTATGAAAAACGCGAGGAGGTAGGGTCAGCTATCGAAGAGTACCGCTGCCTTGCGAAGGCTACGCCATTCAACAATTCCCCTCTTTTGAGACTGGGGCAATTGCTTCTGCGGGTGGGAAAGGATGACGATGCCATACGAGCATTCCAGCGGGCTTTGAAGATATCACCGAATTTTCACGCAATGCAGGCAATTGCTTTTCTCCATCTGAAAAAGAACCGATTCGAAGATGCCGCAGTTGAATTCAAGAAGGCCCTTCAGTATGCAGACGGGGTTCCGTCAACGACAATCGTGGAAACGCAACAGCTCTTTGCAGTCTCGTTGGCCGGCTCAGGGAAGCTGGACGAGGCCGAGTCGGTTGTGAGAGGAATCCTTCTCGTTCATCCTGAACAATCTGATGCAAGGGCGATTCTTGAGCGCATTCAGAAGCAAAAGGGACAGATGACTCATGAGGCAGTGAGATGAGCAATCGTAATGAACGAGTGACGGTCCTCCTGAAGAAATGGAGCTACGAACCGATTCCCGAACAAGCATCTGGGAAACCGGCGAACGGTGTTTTGCGCCGTATTCGCAGGGCGTGGATGGCACTGGCCAGGGCGATCGGCAAGGCAAACGCATTGGTGCTTCTCTCACTCGTCTATGGGTTGGTCATCGGACCCGCGGCCCTCTTTCTGAAAATAGTCGGGAAGGATCTTCTTGAAAGGCGAATTGGGAACGAGGGCACATTTTGGAAAAGGAAGATCGGAGAGACGCAGGACGTCGAACGAAGCAAACGGCAATTCTGATTCCGCATGACGATACTCGGAATATCGTGTTTCTATCATGACGCTGCAGCGGCAATTGTCCGTGATGGACAGATTATTGCGGCTGCTCAGGAGGAGAGATTTACAAGGATACGACATGATCCGGCGTTTCCCGCTCACGCAATTGAATATTGTCTTCGCACAGCGGGCATCTCGGCACGAGAGCTGGACTATGTTGGATTTTACGATAAGCCGCTCATCAAGTTCGAACGGTTGCTGTACACCTATCTGGCAACATTCCCATGGTCCTACCGATCATTTTTGACCTCGATGCCCGTTTGGCTGAAAGAGAAACTATGGATCCCGCAAATGATCAGGGCAGACCTGGACTATGACGGGCCCATCCTGTATTCAGAACATCATATGTCGCACGCGGCGAGTGCGTTTCTCGTTTCTCCGTTCAGTGAGGCCGCCATCCTCACTACCGACGGTGTCGGTGAATGGGAAACGACGACGTATGGGTACGGCAAAGGAAATGACATTCAACTGCTGAAGAGCATACACTTCCCTCATTCACTCGGTCTTCTTTATTCGGCTTTCACGTACTATCTCGGCTTCAGAGTCAATAGTGCGGAATACAAGGTCATGGGGCTTGCACCCTACGGGAAACCTGTGTACTACGACCGCATCATGGAACACCTTATCTCAGTGAAGCCGGATGGCAGCTACAAGCTGAACATGGAGTATTTTGCATTTGCCTCCGGATTGACGATGACGAGCAGACGGTTCGAGACCTTGTTCGGCGAACCCCGGCGTGAGCCCGAGAGTCCTCTGCGACAATTCCACAAGGATGTGGCCGCATCGATTCAGAAGGTGACCGATGAGCTCATGGTCATGATGGCGCTCCACCTCCAACGCGAAACGCGATCTGAGAACCTTTGTCTTGCGGGAGGCGTTGCACTCAATTGTGTCGCGAATTCAAAGATCCTGAGCCGGACAACTTTCAGGAATGTATTTATCCAACCGGCAGCGGGAGACGCTGGAGGGGCCGTGGGAGTGGCATTTCACATCTATAATTCGCTACTTGGTCATGCCAGGAACTTTGTGTGGCAGCATGCGTTTCTGGGTCCTGAGTTTTCAGATGCGGAAATAGCGGAGTACCTCGATGGCTCTGGAATCCCGTTTACGAGATGGGAAGCAAAGGACCTGCTCACTGAAAGCGCTCGCCTCATTGCCGACCAGAACGTGGTAGGATGGTTTCAGGGGAGAATGGAGTGGGGGCCAAGGGCGCTTGGAAACCGGAGCATCCTGGCGGATCCGAGGAACAAAGAGAATTGGAACCGGGTGAATCTCAAGATCAAGTTTCGCGAAAGCTTCCGTCCGTTTGCGCCTGCAGTCATGCTTGAACGAGCGGGCGAGTATTTTGAGATCGACAGACCAAGTCCGTATATGCTGCTCACGGCACAGGTCCGGCCGGAGCGAAGCGAGATTCCGGCCGTGACACATGTCGACGGCTCTGCACGTTTGCAGACAGTTGACCGGAGTGATAATCCGCTGTTTTACGGTCTGCTTGAGGAGTTCGACCGACAGACCGGTTGTCCCGTTCTCATCAATACGTCGTTCAATGTAAGGGGAGAACCGAT
>DATJQB010000392.1:0-5095 GCA_035506075.1 Bacteroidota bacterium
ACCATACACATCGAAACTCCCGCCCACGCCATGAACAACATTCACGCCAAGTTGACCTTTCCAACGCCTAACAAACATCTCTTTTCGCGGGCTCCCGAATCCTATCAGAAGGATGTTCGCGCCAGAAAGGCGGATCCGTTCGACGATTGCAGATTCCTCCATTTCACTGAAGTAACCGTCGCGATGCCCTTTGAGCGGCGCGTGAGGAAACTCGGCACAGAATTTCCTAGAGACGACATCAATTACTCGACTGGAAGCTCCGAGGAAAAAGAACGACCAGCCCCTGTGATTCCCCTCCCGGAACATTGTCATCATTATGTCGACGCCACTCACCTTTTCGGGGAGACTCTGAGGCAAGAGCTTCGAGTACCAAACAAGAGGCATTCCATCGACGCCGACCAGGTCAGCTTCGTCAATTGTTTGGCGGAGGGTCGAATCCTCGCGAGCGTTTATCAGTTTCGCAACGTTTACAACCAAGATGTACAAATCGGATGCCCTGGTGTCAATGGCATCGCGCACCCACTCAATCACATCCTGCATCGACACTGGATCGATTCTCACTCCGAGTATGTTCAATCCCGTCGGCATGAATCATTCACCAATAGTAGTCATACTAGGTTCTTAACAGTGCTAACCTGTTGCCCCGAAACAAGCGCTGTTTACCTCAGGCAGAAGTACCTGTCATGGTTTGTCCGGAGAGTCAGTGCGTTGAAGAGATGCTAAAGTCCTTCAGTTGGGGCAGGTCACCGAAGGATGGGCGCGTCTGATCCATCACTTCGTTCCGAATACAGCATGGAATCTGACAATGGTCCTGCTAAACCCGTTGGTGGGTGAATTGTCTCAGTTGAAAGAGACCGTGCCTAATCAACCCTATGAATACAGGGCAAGATTCACATTTTGTCATTGGGTTACGAAGCTAGTACTCGTAGCGATAATGATACTGTTACAATGAGTGATCAAGGGCCTGCTAAGCACGCCTTTGCTCTCTGCTGCTCGGTCACTAAGGCGGCCTCTGCCCACTCTAGTGCCTGTCCAACTAATATTTGCTATTTATGGTTTTCCTGCGTACTTTGGGCCATCCCTTATGAGGATGCGCCATGGCACGCACCAGCAAGGTGTTCCTGCGGAAGCTTCGCAAGTTTGAGAAGGAGCTGCTCAAGGTCAAGCTCCGGGATAAGACGGTCTCTGCCCGCATCTACGAACGGTACCGGGTGATCGATATCGCCCAGCAGGGATTCTCCGTTCCCGAGATCGCTGAGCGCTCCGGAATGTTCGTCACCAGTATCTATGACTGGATCGGGCGATTCAACGAGCAGGGTTTTGAGGGGTTTGACGACCCTCCCAACCCGAACGGCCGCCCATCGTCGCTCAGTGGCAAGCAACTCCGGGAGATGGTCAAAATCGCTCTTTCCCGACCGGCGGATCTCGGACTGCCCTACACGCACTGGTCGGTGGCAAAACTCCGTGCTTATCTCATCAAGCGGGGACTCTTCCCGAACTACACTGATGAGTGGATCCGCCGCCTGCTGCGCAGAGAGGGCGTCACGCTGCAACGAACGAAGACCTGGAAGGAATCGCCTGATCCAGACTTCGAGGTAAAAAAAACCGCATTCTGAAACTCTATGAAAAGGCTCCTCCGGGTTCGCACACGATCTGCTTTGACGAGTTCGGACCGATGGAACTCCGCCCCTTAGGGGGAGTGGCCTGGGCCAGGAAGCGGCACCCCCAGCGCGTACGGGCGACGTATCACAAAACTGCAGGAACGGAGCAGTTCCTCGCCTTCTACGATGTACACGGGGACGTCCTGGAAGGTGTCGTCCATAAGCGCAAGACATCCCGGGATCTCCTTCAGGCCTGGAGACGACTTCGCGCGTGCTACCCGCGCAAGGAACGTATCCACCTCATTCTCGACAACCTCAGCTCTCACTGGAAGAAGGACCTGAGGCGTTTCGCCCGGATCCACAAGATAACATTGGTGCCGACACCGACATATGCGAGCTGGCTTAACCTGATCGAAGCCCAGTTCACTGCGCTCAAGAGCTTCTGCCTGTCGAACTCGGACGATCTAAGCCACCTGGACCGCCGGCGGAGAATCTACCGCTACCTCACAGCGCGCAACCGAGAACACGCGAATCGGCACTGTGGTCTTTCTATTTATAGGCGATATTAGTTGGAGTAGCACTAGTACATCTCCACCGCAATTCATCCTTGCCGGTCCTTCGAGCGTGGCCTAGTCGTTCAGCGCCAGCACGAACACCACTCGATCGCAGACCGATTGTAGCTGATTGTGACAAACATTATCCTCAGTGTCCATCGGCTTGCCCTCAGGCGTTAGTTGCACCAACACGACTTTGGGCAGCATCTCCCGGGATTCAACGACTCTCCGGCCCCATCAACGAATTCAAACTTGATCTCTGGAGAAGATCTCCAAGAGTCTACGCTGCCTAACAGGATCTATCAGAGCCGATTCTGTTGGCTAATGATGTCCCGGTCTACTTGTAGACACGTCGCTTGCCGGAGAAACTCCGCCAATATCAACCTCTACACTTTCTGCCACGCGCTGTTCTGGGATTTGACAGCGTTTCTCCGTTGGGGCATTGTGGATTTCAGCAAGTCTGAGTTTCCGCTCGGATCTACGACTGTCTGGAGTTCATCGAGCGACGCACACACGCAATGAAAGTCTCATGAGGATATTATCTAGCCGTTCGCTCTTGCGGATCATTCCCCAACACTTGTTGTGAACTGAACTTCACACATTTCTACGCTATAGCCGTCATCTCTTGAATCCTCATAATGCCTTTCTGAATTGTGCACATGACTTCACACTCAGAATCTCAAAGACGAACGCTTCAGCGAGCACATTCTCGCCGGCCAGGATCCGCTCCAATAACGATGTTAGTCTTCTCGCCCCAAGGATGAATGACAGTTTCCTGAGGAGCATTCGTACAGCCCAATTGGGTGCGTACTCAAATGTTGGCTGGAGTACTGTGATCGATCCCCCAAAACCCAGCTTGAACCGAGTAGGATCGGATCTTAGAAACTCCGGAAGAGGTTTGCCGTTTAGAAGGGCGTGCGCAGCCGCAATATGGATCCCGTCCATGTCAAAAATGGTGTAGCCATTTGCTTTTGACCATTCGATCGCTTTCCAGATCAGCAATTCGTTTGGTCGCAGCCGACCCATCGAACCCGACCACCCAAATGCCAGCGCCACCACTCTGTCGCCGAACGGGATAGTCAGGAGACTCGAAATCGGCGCACCTTGGCACTCCGCTACGAAGAGCTTAATATGTTTCGCGGGATCAAGGCAGTTCCACAATCTCGCGAAGTACGAGTAAGAAGGGGCGGTGAATCGTTGTCTTCGAGCAGTGGCTTCTAGAAGTTGACAAAACTGTCCGAGGTCAGCAATTGTTCCATCGCGAATCGTGATTCCTCGATCGCGTGCCAGTCGGATGTTGTTCCTCGTCGTCCGTCTCATTTCCTTTTGGAGGACATCGAGGCCCTTTGTCAAGTCGATAACCACCGTTGCGCGCTCATCTCCAAGGTATCGACTAGGTTCAAATCCGTACTTCCTAAGCACCCCGACCACGCTCTTATCAGAGTCAAGTTGAAGAGCGAGATAATGTATTTTGCGAGCCCGTATCAGTTCCAGAAGTTGTACCACGACTTTTTCAACCATGTCAGAATTATGGTCAACAACTACTAGGCCATGCGGGATACGCGCAATTGTAAAACCAAATGCAAGTTGACGTACAAGCACCTGCACCCCTGCCACAATGCAGCCATTGCGCCTCAGGATCACGCGAAGAGGCGACCAGTGATCGAAAGCCTTGAACGCTGACCAAAGGCTGGATTGCATGGACAAGCCTCCTGGTGAGGCCTGAACGAACGAATCCCACTCCGAGTCGACGACTTCAACTCTGATATCGCACGTTAATTCTTCGGACACAATTCTCCCAAGCTGGCTTCAGAATCGTTCGCACCGAGCAGCGCATTCTGATCTAGGTGTGCTTGCCTATTGGACACGGGTACCTACAAGGCTGGTTTGTGAGAATCGAAATATTTGTTCTATCGCCTGCGCTGCCACCCTAGTTGGGCACCAGCCCAAGTATCAAGTCGACTATTCTCGTTGCCGCCTTACCATCCCACAATCTTGGTATCCTGCCCCTTTTCCCCCCTGATTGTAGGATCTCCTTTGCCCTTCGGACAATTCCTTCTGGTTTGTTCCCCACTAGCTCGTTTGTCCCTTCGAGGATAGTAATGTTTCTCTCTGTGTTGTTGCGTAAGGTGAGGCAGGGGATCCCGAGTGCAGTAGTCTCCTCTTGGATGCCACCCGAGTCAGTAAGCACCAAGCTCGAGGACGCCATGACCGACATAGAATCGATGTAGCCCAATGGATCTGTAATGATGAGATTTGTCATCCTGTTTACGGCCTGCCATAGGCCATGCTGTTTCAATCTACTCTTTGTCCTTGGATGAAGCGGCCAAAAGAGTTTTCGTTCGTGCTGAAGGCATTGTAGCGCATCGCAGATCCCAGCAAGGATGGGCTTGTCATCGACATTGGAAGGCCGATGGATGGTCACAAACGCGAACGGCGTGCTGTTGAGCCCGAATCTCGCAGCGGCCCCGGCTGCCTCGTACTTCGGGCGGAGCGAAACGAGAGCGTCTATCATTGTGTTGCCCACCAAGAAGATTTTTTCACTACCAATACCTTCGCTAGCGAGGTTAACATTTGCTTCTTCACACGTCGTGAATAGCAAGTCGGCAAGACGATCAGTGACCATCCTGTTAATCTCCTCAGGCATGTTACGGTCAAAACTTCGCAATCCTGCTTCAACGTGAGCCACACGAATGTGCTCTTTGGCACAAACGAGCGCGCATGCCATCGTTGAGTTTACGTCGCCAACTACAACTACCAGTTGTGGCCTAATGATGGCAAGTTGATCCTCGAATTTGACCATTATTGCTGCGGTCTGTCTTGCATGAGATGCAGATCCGACTCCAAGGTTTATTCTCGGCTGAGGGAGTTCAAGATCTGCAAAGAAGGAACGCGACATCGAATCATCGTAGTGCTGACCCGTGTGAAGCAACACTGCAT
>DATJQB010000393.1:0-11456 GCA_035506075.1 Bacteroidota bacterium
ATGGCCGATGAGAGCAAGACAGCAGAACTTCCCGTCGAGGGGCGGATCAGCTGCAATCTGGTGAACATGAAAATAATCACGACGGTCGCGAAGACCTCGAAGAACCCTTCAACCCAGAGGTGGACCACCCACCAACGCCAGTACTCGACGATGCTGAGGTTTGTGTGCTGCCCCCACATCAATCCGGCGAAGTAGAACCCGCCGATGGCCACCGTGGCGATAAGGAACAATGTAAGAATCGATTTGTGCTCGTCCCCCCGCCTGATCGCAGGAACAATACCGCGACCGACGAGAAACACCCAGAAGGCGAGTCCGCCGGAAAGCGCGATCTGCCAGACGCGGCCAAGATCGACATACTCGTACCCCTGATGACCGAAATAGAACCACAGATCTCCGGAGAGCTTGTTGTGAATGCTGAGCGCTTCTCCGACAAATGAACCAACGACAACGAGCAGCAACGCGCCAAAGAGGATATCGACTCCGAGCTTCTGCCTCTTTGGTTCGTAGCCGCAGATGACCGGGACGATATACAACCCGGCGGCGAGCCATGCGGTGGCAATCCAGAAGATGCCAAGCTGCACATGCCACGTTCTCGAGAGAACGTAGGGGATCCACTTCGCAAGCGGAACACCGTAGAACCCGCCTCCCTCCACTCCGTAGTGGGCCGTCACAACCCCCATGCCGATCTGCACGAGGATGAGAGCGGAGACCGTCCAGAAATATTTGAGCGTCGCCCGCTGCGAGGGGGTCGACAGTGTGCCAAACAACGGATCTGACGTTGGCAGCTTCTCTGGAGAAGGTTCGGCCGGGCGGGATGCATGGTACCACACCATGCCCCCGATCCCGGCAAGAAGAAGAATGATGCTCACGCCGGTCCACACCACTGCGTCGGCGGTCGGGCGATTGCCGACGAGTTCTTCGTGCGGCCAGTTGCTCGTGTAGGTGATGTCGTCGCCGGGGCGATTCGTCGAAGCGGCCCAGGATGTCCAGAAGAAGAAGGCGGCGATCTGTCGGAGCTTGACCGAATCAGTCACTGCGCCAGCTGGAATCGCGTAGTGTTCGTTCCCTTCTGAAAAGACCTTCGCAAAATGCTGTTCATTGGTCTCAAATGCTTTCGCCCGTACCGGATCTATCGTGATCGTTCGTGTGGTCTCATTGTACGTGTTCTTGCGCATCATCTCCGAAAGGCGGTTTTTCAGGGACGCCTGGTTGTCAGGATCGAGGACCAAAAAGTTTTTTCCGTATCTCTCGTACGACCAGGAGTTGAGAATGTGGATGCACTCGCGGTGCAGCCAATCCGCTGTCCAGTCCGGTGCGACATAACTCCCGTGCCCCCACACGGACCCCAGTTCCATGCCTCCCATTGCCTGCCAGACATTTTGACCTGCCTCCATGTCGTCGCCGGTCATCACCACAGTCCCGTCCGTCGTCACCACCGCAACAGGCATCGGCGGTTTTTGCTGATAGATGCGCCAACCAGCCCAACCCAGGACCGCAAACCCAAACACAATCACAGACCAGAAGAGAATCCACAGTTTTCTCATTGTTCACCTCGTGAAGATAGTAGAAGGAGTTTTCCTCTTGCCGTCGTAGGACCCTGGAACTCCGATCATTCGACCGTTTGGAGCCAACCAGAGGTCGATCCAGATTCTTCAGTCCTAATTCGGACTAATTTATCTGAAATTAATACAAACTTGACTGTATGTCAAGTCCCAACTCCGGATAGACCGCAAAAAAAAGAATCCCTGCACAACACAGTGACAGGGATTCTTGCATTGGTACTTCAAGTCATTGCTGAATGCCTTAGAGGATGTCCTTCAAACCAAGCTCGACAAGCCTCTCTTCTGTCGGGATACCATTTTCAGTCCACCCCATAAGGTGATAATATTCTGTCCTGAGAGTGTCCAATTCTACCACCTGCCCCTTCGCGGGACCGGAAGGCATTGGCTCGTCGATTGCGCGTTTCGGAAGGATGTCATCCTTCGCCGAGAAACCTTCACGTCCATTGAAGAGCCTTGCCAGGACCGTGACGCGCTCCCCCACGCGTTCGAGGTCACGGACACCCGTGTAGCCGAACCCGGTGCAGGGATTGACGAGCTGGTAAATTTCCTTCAGCGTGATACCGAATTTTACAAAGTAGCACAAGACAGCTGCGTTGACCACAGAAGTGTCAAGCTGCGTGGTTTTGAACAGCTCTGCCTTCCCGTCCGTCGTCAACGGATCGGCGCCTCCGAGGATTTCGCCCAACGGTGTCCCGCGCAGATGACACGCCCCGCGCTCCGAGATTGCATAGCTCAGGCCAATCGCCTGCGCTGCATTCGGGTGATAGGCCGGCATTTCCAACCCCTTCACCTGCATTGCGAACGTCTCACTCCCGGGATAGTGTCTGCTGATCTCCCTGACGCCCATCTGGAGGAGCTCACCGATTCCATCCCCTTTCGCTATCTTTTCCGTCAATGCCACCATCGCGTCGCCATTGCCCCACTCTGCTCTGATGCCACCGAGGTCTTCGGAAGATATCATCTTCCGCTGATACAACTCCATCACAAATCCAATAATGTTTCCCACGCTGATCGTGTCGATCCCGTAGAGGTCACAGAGGTAGTTTGAATAGACGATTGCCTCTTTATCCGTGAGGCCGCAATTCACACCGACAGCCCAGATGGTCTCATAGTCCGGCCCATCGACCGATAAGGAACGCGTTTTCGCACGGGCAACTTTCGAACAATAAATCGGGCAACCGTGGCAACCGATGGTGCGCGTCCAGTACTCCTTGCGCCAGACTTCCCCTGTCATTTCACTACTATGCTCGAACTGCCCTTCCTGGAAGTTTCGGGTCGGCAGAGCGCCAGCCGCGTTGACAAGCCCGAGTATGTTCGCCGTGCCATCTTCGCTCATGCGCCTGATCTGATTCGACATGCGCAGCATACGATACGCGATCCATGCGGCCTCATCGAATTCGACCGGATCATGGACTGAGACAGAACCCGTTCCACGGACAGCAATGGCTTTAAGCTTCTTCGACCCCATCACAGCTCCTGCTCCTCCTCTGCCGGCTGTCCGCTCGTCGCTGAAAATTCCGGCGATTGGAGCCATTCGCTCTCCAGGCGGACCGATGACAACCGTTTGAAAACCTTCCCCCAGTTTCGCCTTGATTCTCTTCGTCGCCTCCGTCGTGGTCGTCCCCCACAATTCTCTCGCGCTCTCAAAACGGATCTTCTCGTCATCAATGATGATGGATACCGGATAACGTGATGCCCCCTCGACAATAATGGCATCGTACCCGGCGAACTTCATCGTCTGACCGAAAAATCCTCCGCAGTACGAGTCGAGGAACGTGTGCGTTGCCGGGCTTTTTGTGACAACCCCGAAACGACCGGCAGTCGGAGCTATTGTCCCGGTGAGTGGTCCAACCGCAAAGATGAGCGGATTGGCGGGGCTGAGGGGGTCAGTGTGCGGAGCCAACTCCTTGTACAAATAGTATGCGCCGAGGCCCTTGCCTCCAAGCAGCAGTCTCATGAGTCGCTCATCGAGGCGCTCCGTCGACCACGTTTGCGTTGTCAAATTGACTCGCAGAACATTGTCTGCGTATCCACACTCCTTCAGGGACATGTTATCTGCTTTCTTTTCGTTCCGTCAGAACGATTGCCTGTCGTCTGCACCAGAGAACGCACTGTGGGTTTCCCTCGCACAAGTCACAGAAGATCGGCTTGCCGCGCTCGTCAAGTAACACCAGGTCGAGCGGACACGCCTCGACGCAATCACCGCACGCATTGCAGAGATTTCCGTCAAGGATCAGGTAGCCATCGGTGCCGACCTTCAAAGCCCCTTCGTTGCATGCCTCCACACATTTTTCGCACAGCGGGCAGACGACCGGCTTTGGAACATGCGGCTCGTCCGGTTTGCGCCGGTACTCTATCCGGAGTCGATGCTGGTGCTGCCCGTATTCAGCGGAATGGAAATGGGTGCAGACAATTTCACAGAGTTGGCAGCCTGTACAGTTGACCGCAACCGGCCTCAGCCTTCCGCGTTGTTCCTTCCCAACCCCCAGTATTTCATCGATGCTTTTTCTTTCATGAACGAGCGCACAGATATCCGCCACCATTTTCCTTGGATCTTTCGCCTTCGTCACGTTTCTTCCGAACACGGTGCCGCTTGCCCCCGCACGCAGCGCTTCATCAGCCAGCTCGAGAGCGTCACGCGGATCGTCCGACTTTGCACCACCAAGCACCAACACCGGTACACCCGCCTGGTCAACAAGCTTTTTGAAACTCTTCACATCATTGGTGTACGGAATCTTCAGGGCATCCGCACCGATCTCCGCTGCAATCCTGCCGGAAGCGATGAGGATCTCGGTCACATTCACTCCCGTCACTGCGGCTCCCACCGCCATCGGTTCGATGATGAGAGGGAGACCGACCTTGCGACATTCCTTCGCAAAGAATGCAGCCTGCTCGATGTTGATCGCCTCGAATTCATCGCTGTAACCGATGAAGTAGTAGATCGTGATCGCGGACGCGCCGACAAGGAGCGCATCCCTGGCACACGAAGTTGCCTTCTTCCTGAAATTCACAGCAGGAAGAATATTGCTGACGTTCGATCCGCCCAACCGGGGCATGTTCATCCAGTCGGCACGGATGAGCAACGCCGGAGCGTTCTTGCCCTCGAAGAATTCACTCATATGCAGCGCAGTGCCGAAACTGACGAGGATCCCATCTGCCCCGCCGAGCACAACCTGTCCCAGGATCTTTCGAAGTTCCAGAACGTTCGGCGTCGGATCGGACATCCATCCGTGGTCTGCCGCGACACACACCGCCCTGCCGTCCTGAGGATTGAAGAGCCTGTTCAGCCGAACCGTTTTCCCGGGTGACCGCGTCATAGCATCTCTCTCAGCGATGAACGAGCTGTCGGAGTGAAGACATCCGTTCCCCAATTATCTCCGGCTCAAGAATGTTCTCTGAGAGAACGATGCCGGCGATTCCTTGTGCGAAGTGCCGCTCCGCTTTCTCGTCATCGGGGATTTCTTCCAGACGAAGGAGTACCGGGATCGTCGCCCACTTACAAATGAGCGCACACGTATCGGGATCGCACTCCGGAAGCATGAGCGCATCGACTCCGGCCTCCATCATGAAAGAAGTCCCAAGCTTGATTGAGCCCATGTAGTTATCTGCCGAAATTCTCTCACCGATTGGCCGGATGTCCGCTATGATCGGCAGCGACAGACGGTAACACTCGCGTGCAAGAAGGGAGATTGACCTGATATTTTCCGCCTCCAGATCCTCGCCGAAGCCGAGAAGAAATGTCGCCACGACCGCAGAAGCCCCCAGTCTGAGGGCATCTTCACCATCGGAGATCGTCACACGCGTGACTGCGGAAGCGGGCAAACAGAATTCTTTGTCCCGGTACGCATTCGTCCAGTCAATGCGGACGAGAGGAGCCGCGCGCATCTTTCCACCAACCAGGTCCGCATGATGCTCAAGCTGACCGGGGTTGAGAATCACCGCATCGAACGTGCGATTGCATCGTTTCAATGCAACAGATATATCCTCCGTCTCCGGACCTGAACCCACCGAGGAAGGAAGGGTCAAATCCAGCATGAGACATCGCTTGTCTCTGGAATCGATGAAATCACTCATGCGGATGTTCTTACCGACATTGACGTTCACGATTCACTCCCGACAATTCAATGAGGTTCTTCTTCCGACTTCTTACTGTTTGGTTCATGGCCGGGACGAAGCGCCCTGCTGAGAGCCATTGCCGGACCCCAGTGCCCTCGACGTCTGAGCCACTCCACAAGTTTGCGGGGATCGAACAACCGTGCTACAGCAAAGAGTACCCAGCCGACAGAGACGGCCCTCAAAACCATCCACATTGCCTGTTCCCACGTTGAACCGTTTGCGAGAATGATGATTCCGACGAACACAACCGGTGCCCAGAAGAGAGGGCGAACGAGATCGCGCAATCCCTGTCGAAATGCGGCCGACAATGTCGGCGTTCCAAAGTCACCTGTGATTCCCCTGGCTCCTTTGTCTATCATTGTCCTGATCCGCGCCGGCAAACGATGGCGACGCAGCCAGGCGAACAATGTAATGATTGCCGAGAGTGTTCCACAGAGTGCGGTCCAAAGGGCAATCAGCGAGACAATGCCCGGGAGCCGGAGATGCAGATATTCTGCGGTCCACCGGACCATGACGTCGAGCGCGGGCAACAGGTTATCGCCGATCATAATGTACTGGAGCACCAAACCTTGCAGCGCGGCCCAGGCCCCGACGAACCATCCTCCGATCGTGATCCCGACCACGTTCCATCCAAAGACTGTCGCGGCGAGACTGAACAGGAATCCCTGCACGGTGATCGCAAGCATTGGACGCAGGCGTCCGCCGTACGGTGAAAGCGCTTTCAGTCCAGCAGAGATCACCGGCACCCACATCACACGCCCCCTGCTGGCAAGCCGATCGCCGGCATACATCATGACGAGCGATTGCACGACCGAGAGAAAGAGTCCGCTCATCGGGATCTTCGCCTGATGCAAGGCAGAACCGACCGTCGCCTCAAATCCTCCGGCAGCGGCGCCGAATTGTCCAACCCGTACCCAATCAGAGTGATGCAGCACCAGGTTTTGAAGATGCTCCAGCGTACCCTGCTCGGTGGCATCGAAGACGACATCGAATGGGACACCAAGCCTGAGTTCGATTTCCCGGACGACCTTCTCTCTCACGGCGATGACGACCACCTCCGGCATGGCTTCGCGAATAGACGCCCAATGCCTCATGTGCCCGTCCCCCCGCGCTTCGAGCGGACCGAATTCATCGAGGATGACAACGGAAAGAGGGTGTCGCTCGTTCAGCGTATCAGCCCACACCGCTAATGCTGTGACCGTCCCTGCATCGATCCGATACGGTGGCGTCAACGACGAGTCCCTACGGACGAACGGGAGCTGCTTTCCGGAGTCGATGAGCTGCAAAACATATTCCTCAGCTCCCTTCCTGGGCTCAACCCGATTCTGGGGCAGAGCGAGAAATCCATCAACGGACTTTCCGTTCTCCTTTGCCCATGCTGCAAGCGACGAGAGAACGGTCGTCTTTCCCGATCCTACAGGACCTGTGACTGCTACAAGCACCATTCAATCACTCATCAATGAACCGACTGTTCCGATCCAATCACTCGCTTCACTTCGGATTTGATCTTCGATTCCGAAATCGAGTTATGACCTTTCGGGTTCGGCAAATCCATCTCCCTTGCAAGCGCACATGCAGGCAACCGAAGCACGTTTTCCCTTGTCATCTCCGCACCACTTATTCTGGTTTTCGCTTTATCGGCTCGGCCGGACCAACGAGCTTCATCTTTCCCCAGGTAGCGTCGTCGTCACCTTTGCCGTAGATGAGGAAATGTCCTCCATAGCCGCCGCCGTCAGGATCGGTGTGGACGATCTCGAGGCCATATTCATCTCCTATTTTCGGCGGGCGCCAGTCCGGATCGCTCTTGCCAAAAGTATCGGCCATCCGAACGCGGGCTTCCAGAATAAAGTCCCCTTTCGTTCCGCCCCAAGGATTCATTTTTATGGCGTACGATACGGCTTGCGGGGGGAGGGGTTCCTCAATGTACGTATGGTGGGCGTCACCATGTCTCCACCACGCACCGTAGTCAGGCTTCGAAGTGTCGATGACGAAACAGAAAGCATTATCACCCTGGCCGAAGAGCTTTGATTTGCTGTGCCGCGGAGCTTCGATGAACCAGCACACTGCGTCTTTGAAGTACCACCGTTTAGGCTCGTGCTGCGGATCGCTGACGTCATTCACGTTGTCATGCACTTCAGCTCCAAGAAAAATGTATTCATCATCCCAGGCAATATAGTACCGTGCGCTGAGATCCTCACTTGGAGAGGGCTCATTGCCATGGTCCGTAAGCCGATTGATTGCGGGATCGTACCACGGTGTATGTTGGATCCGATAAATATCCCAGACTCCATCATGGAAGGCAAGTTCCTTCCATTCTGACAAGTCACCATCGATTCGGGGAGCCTTCTCAAGTCGAGGGACAAGTATGGGATAGTAGTCGGTCCAATTGTTCCCCGATCCGCACCCAGAAAGGAAAACCACGAATACTGAAGCGACGAAGACTCTGTACATTCCGCAAGTACCTTCCTCTCTTCGCAGGCTCATCGTCCGAGTTGACGGATGATCGATTTGCTTCCAAAAAAATAAAGTGAAGTGGACGCCGGCGGAAGTGTCACTTCGAACCGATCTGCGGCTGTTGCAACCATTCTTCGCTGAAACAGATCGTAAACGACTTCTGCTTTCGAAGGCAGACTGAAAATGCGTTTACCCCCCGATAGGGTATGCACAGAAAGCAGGTTGTGGCTTACATCGAGCACATCACCCTCCTCACTGTAGATATGCACCTTCGCATAACGAGCAATTTCCCTCAAGACCTGTGCAGGAATGTTCGGGACAGCCACATAGATCGAAGTCCATGTTGGAAATGACCTGATCGCAAAACCGGGCTGGCAGGTCCCTTGTGCCATGATGACCTCGCCCAGAACTTCGGCACTGGCGTCCGCCACATGGAAGAGTGGACCAAGGTGGCTGTCGGTGCCCCAGAAGAGATCCTGCGAAAGATGAGCCGTGATGGGATGGTTGAAATTCGTGATGTGAAGGAAACTCGGCCAGGGATGGTTGTTTTCGATGAAGGTGAAACCAGTGATGTCCCTCATCTGTTCCACGGAGGCAGTGTCATTGATGTAGCCGGGAGCATAGATCCAGAGTGCAGTCCGGCCGTCCCTGCGCAGTTCCTTCTTCAAAGCATCTCTTCGAGCATTGTCCAGTCTGAATGCATTCAAAAAGATGTAAAGCTTGTAGGGACGCAGCCGGCCCTTCAGAAAATCATTTAGCAGGTAGACATCATACGGCGCGCCGGAACGCGGAAGTCCGATAAGTCTTTGATGGAAAACGAGGGGGACATCCAGATCATTTCTGACCGTCTCATAAAAGAAACTCTCATCATCCAGTAGAACGGCAATTTCGGCACCCGGCGATCGATCCGTTTCGAGCGCAAATTTGCCAAGCTCTGCGAACTCCTTGAGCATAGGACTGAACGCGGGCTCCAGGTTGGTCTCGATCGCGCCTTTGTTCACCAGCCACCACATCCCTTGCCCGTGTGTCGCCACGTAGCCAAAATTACGGCGAAGAATTGCCCGCGACTCATCAAGGTTCCTGGCGCGACCATAGGCCGGGTCATTGTCGGTGTGCGTGCGCGTGTCATCCTCCATAAGGTAGATCTTCTTGTGAAGACGGAGCGATTCCGTGGGAAGCATGCTGCATCCTTCACCTCCCATTCCGCGGAAGCCGTAGCTGTACGGGCTCACAAGGAAATCGACGTCGGGCGATTCGAGAACCCTTCCTAATCCAAGGTGACCGCTTCGCTGATATGTCGAGTACGGGCTTCCGGGTCCCTCAGCAAAGAACCCCGCGTTCCATGCAAGCTCCATGAGATAGCCAAAGAACGCGCCGGCAAGCGCTTTGCCCCCTGTCGCCTCCTTCACCGTGTGACAGAAGTCGACAACCAGGCTACCGCAGAGATCTGCAAGACACCGATAGTAGTCGATGACATTCTGTTCCTGCCTCGTGTCTCGAAAGGTGTTGTTCTTCGCCTGGAATTGCTCGATGTCTGAAGGTACTTCTGCCGACTCGAACGATACCTGGGGTTGGTTCCAAGCATGTTTCAGGGCAGATTCGTCATTGTTGTATCGTCCGCGCAGCCACTCCCGGAAGTGACGCTTCATCGGCTTGCTGTAGTCCCCCGTCAGAAAAAACATCGACAGCTTCCCCTTGACCCATTCGCCTGTGTGTCCCGCTCCTACTTGATACGAGACAACGCGATTGAAAAGGCCGATCTGCTTGAGGTAAGCGATATACGCGCGGAGAAAGTCCTTTGCCTGCTCCCTCCAGACGGTGGAGGCAAACGACTGCCTGTAGGGGGTCCCGTCAGAGACAACTTCGCGTTCTTCCGGATAGAGATCGTGCCACCACTGAGACTGCGGTTCGCTCATCTCGAGGTAGATGCGCAGATGAAAGAGAGCTTTCGGATCCGCTTCAAGGATACGATTGAAGCGAGCCCGGACTGTTGAGAAATCGTAGTGCCCTGACCGACCAGGTGCTGGGCCTGCCCACTCCGTCGACCCGACGTCAAATGCGTAGATGTGGATCCCTGACTCGGCCGCATTCTTTTTCGCTATATCGAACGCAGCCCAGCCTTCCTGTGTGGGAGGCGAAACCCACCAGGTACCGTAGAAGAGGGGCTTTCCATCCAGGAAAAGGGTCGGAGCCCCGTTGTGCAATCTGATTTCGGCAGAGGCAAAACCATTCTTGAAGGGATCGCTGCCTGCCTCCTGACGTGACAACGGGATGGTGGGATCATGTTGCAGGAGACACATGGAAAAAAGGGGCAATGCCAGGAGAAGATGCGTTGCACGTTTCATCAGACTGTTCCTCGTGTGCGGTATGGAACCCGAGTTCTGCGCCTCCAGGCTAGTATCTTTGTTTGGCCCGCGTAAGACATGGTGTTGAACAATCGCTGGCCGTCCATACTTCCGGATATGTGACTGCTACAGACACTCTTCAACCACTCACCAATGAACCAACTGTTTCAATCCAACCATTCACTTCACTGCCGATTTGATCTTCGGCATCACATCCTTCGTGTAGTAACTGCAGGCCCCCTTTTTTGCTGCAGGTTTAAGCTTCAGATCCATGATCGCCTTCTTTACCTTTGCACCGGGCAATCCCATTTCTTGTGCGATAGCGCCCGCGGTCATCAGATCGGTTTTTTCCGTCTTCATTGGTCAACTCCCTGTTTGATGTTGGCGTGAGTGATGTGGGACAAGATCGTCGCTGCACGGCGCACGGCGCGCTCGGGCGGCGACAGGGTACGATCAACGATCCCGCTTTTCCTGCAACAACGGAATCGAGGTTCTCCCCAGCAACTGTGATGCTGGGGCACTTTCGTTTCCAAGTCGATCCACGGCCGTCACTACCACCCGGCTGACGGTCTCAATTTTCGGCTGAGCGGCTTCGTTCCGCTGGCGACCGCGCGTACGCTCCTTGACGACACGGGAATATGGAATGGCTGTCATCCTGTCGCGGTTGTTCAGGATCACGTACTCCCACGATTTCTCATACTGATAGTACACGACGTAACGGAACACATCGGATGGATTGTCGTGCGACCAACTGACGACAACAGTGGAATCGCTGGCGACTGTCGCCGTCATTCTCGGAGGTGAAGGAGGCACATCATCAAGCCACGGCGACGGCGGGACAAGCGCCTGCTTCTGGTATGGGCCGGATTTCAGCGCAGCGTTCAATGCGCTGCTGTCTTTCAAGAACAGCTTCATGCTGAAGTGAATGTGACCCGGCGCGTCGTTCACGAATCCTCGTTCGATCATGATCTCGTTCAGA
>DATJQB010000394.1:0-18979 GCA_035506075.1 Bacteroidota bacterium
AGGTGACCGATTCCGGCCGACGACTGGAGCAGCTCATGATACGGCAGCTGGATTTTTCCGCCGAAGAAAATAGGTCTCGGGTTTTTGCCCAGTGTCGGGAATTGATCCTGGACAAGCGTGGGAGATGAGATCTCTTTCGAATCCACGCGCCCGAAGTACGTGGAACACACAACCGTCTTGGCGGCTGCAGCTTTGAGGGCCAGCAATTCGTCCTGCTCAGGGTATTCGAGATTCGGTTCATCGAAGAGAATGTCGAACGCGATGACCTTCGCGCGGCTCTTGAAGAGGAAATCGACAAGGAGAGCGTAGATGTTTCGCTTGAGCGGGAATCCTCCAAGCGACGAGATATCGTTGTTGTCGAAATACAGGATGACGATATTCGTATCCGCCGGTACCGGCCCGCGCAGGTGATAGCGCATATCCAGCACTCCTTGTTCGAGTGTCTTCATCGGCGCGGAGACAATCCGGAGAAACACGAGAACAAGAACAACCACTCCTGCAACTATGAGGTATTTTCGGGACATTGCGGTGCGTGGTAATGGATATGTCGGGCGATGGCCCGGGGTTGTCAGCTGCTGGCGATGCGAGCCATTTGGGGCGCGGCGTACCGCTCACCGGCAGCGCTTCCCCTGGGGATCGCTTCGCTGATGAACCGGACCTCTTCCCCGGTCAGCTTCACATTCACCGCGTGAATGTTTTCACGAAGATACTGAATCTTCTTCGTACCGGGAATCGGCACAACGTCTGTTCCCTGCGCCAGAACCCAGGCGAGCGCAAGCTGTGCGGGCGTACAGCCTTTTGACGCAGCAAGGTTCTCAACTGTTTCGACGATCCGGAGGTTCTTCGCGAGATTTTCTGGTTGAAACCGGGGGTGGGTTTTCTTGCGGAAATCGGTCTCGCTCATATCGTCTGTGGATTTGAACCGGCCGGTGAGGAACCCGCGTCCCAGGGGGGAATAAGGGACGAACCCGATGCCGAGCTCGCGGCACGTCGGGAGAATCTGGGCTTCGACATCGCGCGTCCACAGCGAGAATTCCGTCTGAAGAGCGGTGATGACGTGGACAGCCGCAGCGCGGCGAATCGTTGCAGGACCCGCCTCAGACAATCCCAGGTGCCTGATCTTCCCTTCTCGCTTCAAATCCGCCATGGCGCCGACGGTCTCTTCGATCGGCGTTTCGAGGTCGACCCTGTGCTGATAGTAAAGGTCAATCGTATCGATCCCAAGCCGTTTGAGACTCGCTTCGCAGGCGGAACGAACGTAGGAGGGCTTGCCATTCACACCGACGAAACTGCCGTCGGCCCCGCGGACATTGCCGAATTTCGTTGCGATGAAAAGCTTGTCCCGCTTCCCTTTGATAGCCTGGCCAACGAGTTGTTCGTTGTGACCCACACCGTACATATCGGCGGTATCAAAGAACGTGATGCCAAGATCAATGGCTTCGTGGATTGTCTCAATCGATGCCTTGTCATCCCTTGGTCCGTAGAATTCGGACATTCCCATGCATCCGAGGCCGAGGGCGGACACTTGCGGTCCGTTTTTTCCAAGAAATCTCTGTTCCATGATACCCTTTCCGTTGCAGTTCAGGCGCGAATGTGGCTCTGTTTCGCTCGTGCTGTGCAACAAGGTACGGATGAACGTGTAGATATTCAACAGAAAAAGCCTGTCGCATCGGCAGGCGCGCACTCAGGCAGTGATCACGAGTTCGTTCTGTGATTGCCGGACGCGGCGCACTTCCATCGTAAGCAGGACGGCAGCGAGGCACGCCGCGAGAAAGTCTGCCGTCGGACCCGCGATGAAGATCCCTTCAAGTCCGAAATAGTGTGGAAGGATGAGAACGAGGGGAATGATGAACAGCACTTGTTTCGTCGTCGTCAACAGGACCGACTGCTTCGGTTTGCCGACAGCCTGGAAGTATGCCCAGCTGACGATCTGGAACCCGTTGAGCGGAAGCATGAGGAGAAACATCCTGAGCGCACGTGCTCCGAGCTTGACGAACATCTCATCGCGCGCGTTGAAGAGGCTCATGATCTGTGTACTGAACAGCATCGTCACGACAAACCCGGCCAGGCACACCGATGTTGCGATGATGATCCCTTTCCGCAGCGCCTCCAGAACACGATCGAAATTCCGGGCCCCGTAGTTGTATCCAATGATCGGCTGGAGGCCCTGGTTGAGTCCATAGAGCGGCATCATGATCAGCATCATGAAGCTGGTTCCCACACCCATGACAGCGATGGCGAGATTGCCCCCGTACGCAAGGAGAGTCTTGTTGAAAATGAAGGTGATGAAACTCCCGGTCACCTGCATGATGAGAGGAGACACCCCGATGGAAGCCACCCTGCGTGTGATTGCCTTGTCGAACGTGAGCCTCCGAAGCTTCAGATAGCTTTGTTCCCCGCTGAAGTAGACGAGCACCCAGATTGCACCGATGATTTGTGAGACGACCGTCGCGAGCGCCGATCCGCGGATCCCCATGTGGAATACAAAGATGAAGATGGGGTTGATGATGATGTTGAGGATGCCGCTGATGAGAATTGTCACAAGCGCCATCTTGGGGCTCCCTTCGGCCCGGATGACACCGTTCATTGAAAACGAGGTAAATTGGAATGGGATGCCCCACACAAGAACGCTCAAATAGAGATGCGCAAGCCTCTGCACTTCTCCTTCTGCGCCGAGAAGAGAAAGCAGGGAATCCATGGTGAGGCTGATAACGACAGCCAGGCTCAGGCTGATGACGAGGGCCAGCAGATAGGCATTCTCAAGAATCCGCTCGGCATGGGCCCGTTTCTTCTCTCCGAGGCTGATCGAGATAACGGCAGTCGACCCCATCCCGACGAGCTGACCAAATCCCATGATGACAATCGTCAGAGGGAATGTGATGGCGATGGCGGAGATCGCGTCGGTCCCGACACCCCGGCCGACGAAGATGCGGTCCACAATGTTGTACGACGCCATCACGACCATCCCGACAATGGACGGGATGGAGTAACTGGCGATCAATTTGCTGATTTTATCAGTTGAGAGTGATTCAACGTTCGTATTCATGAACAGCGATTCGCAGGATTATTCTCTTGGATCGATGCGCGATGTTATGCAGGAACAGCTCCGCTGTCCAGCAGTTCGTTAATTTTCCGGACAAGAAGTTCCTTCTCTGCCGGTGGTATCCATTCCATAAGCCTGGCAGCCATGACTGGAAGCTCCCATTGCACGATCTCACGGGCATCGGCGCCGGTCAGCGCCAGGTAGTGTGCGAGGTAGTGTCGATAGAAATTCCCGCGCATGCTGTTCAAGAGAGCCGCGAACGATTTTGGGATTCCCGGCCCCGGGTGAGCCCAGCGAAGGAGGATGGAAGTTCGTGCAACATCGGCAAGCGGATTCCCGCGCGCGGCTGTCATCCAGTCCAACACGAACGGGCGATTCCCCTGGAACAACAAGTTGTCCGGGTGAAAATCGCCATGGCAGAGCGCCTGTCCTTCAGGGAGGTTGTCGAGAAATCTGATGATCCGGTCCCTCATGGCGTTCGGGAGCATCTCATGCATCTGCATGTTTCGGATCAGTATGGATTTCAACGGAGGGAGTTCCCCCGCAATCGGGACCGCGTGAACCTGTGCGTGAATCGACGCGAACTGTTCGGCCAGCGATTTGACCTTCCAGGGATGTCGCAGCAGATGTTTCATCCCGCTCTCCCCATCCACCCGATCGAAAAGGATCGCCTCCCTCCCGTCAACGGCAAACTGCGCGTGAGCAGCAGGGATATCGATCGCCGAGGCGATTTCCCGGCACACCCTGTACTCGTGATCGATCGCCTGCTTCGGGAACGATGGGCGGAAGAGCTTGATGACGTACTTCGATTCGTACACGAAAACTTCTGCCGTTCTTCCCTGCCCGAGCAATCTTGCCTTCGTCATGTCGGGAAGTTGACCGCGCAATGGATCCCTGGACTGCTCGTCCATGAACTACACACTCCTATAGAAGAAGACGGCGAAGAGCAGCGTGAATTGTAAAGTGACAACAAGATACTCTCAAAGACGTCACGATACAAGACGGCTTTGAGTATGTGCCAGAGAACGATTGCCATTTCCGGCAATCCGGCGGTGGCCGCGAACCGCTTGGCGGGGCCAGACGTGTTCTCGGACTTAATCCAACTCGCCGTACGATCCACCAATCAAGAGCGATGACCGGACAAACTATTTGACATTCTACTCATTGGATGGGATATTATGACACAGCAGGGCTTTGGCCCGTTTTTCTCTTCACCAAATCAAGCAGGACTATTATTCAGGCTTCCGTATGAACGCACGAAATACCTTGTTGCTTGGAGCTCTGCTCATTTTTGTCGCAACGATTGCATACGCCCAGGATCGGGCCTCAGCAACGACTGATAACGGCAAGTGGCTGCTCATCGATACAGCTGACCTTCCCTCGGCACATCAGCATCTGAATCACGCGTCTGTCTTCGGCAAATATGTGGACGGTTACAACCGCTCCGTCCTCAAAGCGATTGACATCGTTCAGGCTCATGCAATGGACGGCGGCGGGTATTTCACGGGGATGAAAGCGAAACCGACAGAATCACCAATCGGCTACGAGCTGAAACTGTTCGGGAAATCACTTCTGGATCCGCCGCGCACGACCAGCTATTGCAGCGGCTCGAGTTATGGCGTTCTTATCGAAGCCTTGAATCTTATCTTCCCCGACGGCTTGGCGCGTCTCTCCGCGGACCGTTACGAATCACTGAGGATGCAGGAACCGGACGGCGGACGCCGTGAGGATCAGATCAAGTTCTGGGGAAAGTGGAATGATGACGGATGGGGCACACAGTATGCGCTCGTTCAGTACTCGGGGATGGGAGAGGAAATTTCGCCGGAGCGCGCACGGCCGGGTGACTTCGCCAATATCTCGTGGACCTCAGGCCTTGGACACTCTGTCGTCTTCCTTGGATGGTTCAAACGAGATGGTCAGCTCGGGATGGTGTTCTGGTCCAGCCAGAAGAGCACGAACGGGTTTGGCGATGTTGTCATGTGCCCGTTGAGCAAGGTCAAAAGCGTCAAGATCGTCAGGCTCAGTCATCCTGAAAACGTGTTCACGTTCGACGTTCAGAAGACGGTGATTCGCGATCTCCCCGGTGACATCGTTGACGAAGCGGGTGGACAAAAATAATGAAGGCTGCCAGCAGGCCGCATACCCGTTACGTGCTAATCCATACTTATTACTCCACACTTGCTCCCGCGTCAGTCTGCACTTCTTTTCATGCACGATCTGGACAATCAACTTTTCTTCAAACGTCGATGCGAGGAGATGTCCCGGATTCGCCGTTGGAGACTTGCGGATGACGTTTCGAATCGAAAGGGATGCACGAGGCACGAACAAACTGTTGTCCTGCGGCGAGGAACTTCACGGGCACGTCACCGCGCCAACCATTCTCAGCGATGGGAATGCGACGACCCCGCTCTGAAGAATTTTCATTGATTGTCACTTCTTGCATGCAATAAAACACATCTTTTTCTATCCTCTTGCGTGGCCTCATTTTTGCGGACTATGGCTTTACTTCGCCATATTGAACGCGATGTTCAAGTTGCCTCTCCAGAGAAGGTAGGATGTGCAATGGTGCGCACATAGGCGTCGGACTGCCGGCTGGAGGACAACTGTTCTTAACCTGGACAGCGCGTTGACTTCAAAGAATCTACGACGAATGGAATCGATACAACAATACGTGAGGAATGTTCTGAGGGTTCTCTCCGGTGTGCTGCTGCTATTGGCGGTCTGCACAGTCCCAACGCGAAGTCAGGGCCGGGCTGTCGATTTTGACCGTCTCTCGCTCGAAGAAGGGCTCTCGGAAAGTGCCGTTTCCACGATTGTGCAAGATCATCTCGGTTTTCTCTGGTTCGGGACGCAGGACGGTTTAAACCGTTACGATGGGCACACCTTCGTTGTTTTTCGCAATGATCCATCCGATTCAACCTCCCTTTCAGACAATTTCATCACAAGCCTCCTCGTCGACAGCAAGGGAAGGCTCTGGATAGGCACAGAGGATGGAGGACTCAATCTCCTGAGAAGCGACAACAGGTCGTTTCAACGATTCAACAGCGAGATGGAGGACAGTGCCGATCACAAGAAGACATACATTACCGGTATCGTCGAAGATCGCAATGGCTGTCTCTGGATCGGGACATTGGGAAACGGCGTCGTCCGGCTGGATCCTGCTACAAACTCCGTCAGGCGGTACAAACAATCGAAAACCTCTCCCGGGAGTCTCAGCCACAACTCCGTTTGGACCATGCACGTCGACAAGTCGGGAGCGATCTGGGCCGGCACCTACGACGGTCTGAACCGCTACAACCAGTACCGGGACCGATTTGAAGTCTTCAGAATTTCCGGCAAGACCTCTTCGAACATCAATGCCATAGCCGAAGGTCCGGGGGGCGTTCTTTGGTGTTCCGCGTGGAAGGTTGGACTTTACATCTTCGACCAGGAGAAGGATGCGCTCGTCCCCGGCCGTGTATCCGGAGCACCAACCTCACAGCTTGACACAAGAGTGATGTCACTCATTGTAGATGCTCGCGGCACCGTCTGGGCGGGGACCGTTGGTTCCGGGCTTCAGCATTTCGACGGATCGCAGCTCGAAGTCTTTCGCAATGAACCAAGCGATCTCCGTAGTTTGAGCGCGAACCAGGTCCTGTCCCTCCTTATGGACAGATCAGGCGATATGTGGATTGGGACAAACAGCGGCGGTATCAACCGGCTGAAGATAGCGAACAGGAAGTTCGAGCACCTCCGTCATACCCCCGACGATCCGAATTCGATCAGCTCAAATAATGTCTGGGCATTCTACGAGGATCGCGAAGGGAACCTCTGGATCGGAACTGTCGGGGGTGGCCTCGATCGGATCGATCATTCAACCCGTCGTGTGACTTACTACGGCGGCCAGAAGTCTCAATCGAAAGGACTCACAAGTTCTGCCGTGTCCTGTATCCTTGAAGATCACACCGGACTGATGTGGATCGGGACACAGGACGCCGGGTTGTTCAGGTTCAACAAGGCGCAGAACAAGTTCACGCGCTTCTCAAACAATACGTCAGACACTTCTTCTCTTGGTGCGGACATCGTCAATTGCATTTATGAGGACAGCCGCGGGACACTCTGGATCGGGACGTACGGTGGCGGACTCAACCGTTTCGACCGGCAGCGGGAGCGCTTCACGAGGTACATGAACGATCCGCGCAATCCGCACGGGATCGGCGGCAATTCGGTTATGACCATCACCAGTGCCCGCGGCGGAGGAATGTGGATAGGCACCTTTTTCAACGGCCTGGACAGATTCAAAGACGGGCTCTTCACTCACTATCGAAACGATCCTTCCAATCCTTCCTCACTCAACAACGATCGGATTGAGTCATTGCTCGAGGATTCGTCGGGCGCTCTCTGGATCGGTACATGGGGCGGCGGTCTGAACCGGCTCGACGAAGCCACCGGCAGGGTGACGCACTTCACAGGCAGCGAAGGCCTGCCCAATCCCACCGTGTACGGAATTCTTCCGGACAATCGCGGCAATCTCTGGATGAGCACGAACAAGGGAATTGCCGCTTTCAACATCAAATCAGCGGGCTTCAGAACCTTTGAGATGAAGGATGGTCTGCAGGATAACGAATTCAACCAGGGTGCCTACCTGCGTTTGCGTTCGGGAGAACTCCTCTTCGGCGGAGCGAACGGATATAACAGATTCAACCCTGACAACCTGGGAACGGGGACATCGGTTCCCCCTGTCGTTCTGACTTCCATAAACGTGAACGGTCCGGGAGTTTCTTTTCAGAAGGATGTCGTGAATATTCCGAAACTGGAGCTCCGGTACGATCAGAATTTCTTCACTCTTGAATTTGCCGCACTCGATTTCGCGAACTCATCGCGCAACACCTACGCGTACATGATCGAGGGATACGACAAGACCTGGGTTCAGGCCGGTACGCGTCATGCAGCGACCTATACCAACGTGGAGCCGGGACTCTACACGTTCAGAGTGATTGCATGCAACAGCGATGGGGTCTGGAACCGCGAGGGGGCAAAGATCGAGCTGGTGATTCACCCGCCCCTGTGGAAAACGTGGTGGGCGTATACGCTGTACTGGCTGGCAGGACTATCATTGGTCATCGCCCTCGTCCGGCAGCGAACAAGGGTTCACGAGGAGCGATCCCGTGAGCAGGTCCGGAAGCTTGAAGAAGGGGCCAGGCAGCTTGCGCATGAACGGTTCATCTCGCACAGTCTTCGCCAGGCCGAAGAGAAGCTTGCCATCAGCGAAAAGCGCCTCCGGCAGATCATCGACCTTATCCCCCACTTCATCTTCGCCAGGGATGCGAAAGGGAAGTTTATCCTTGCCAACAAAGCTGTCGCGGATGCGTTCGGCACGACGGTCGACGGAATTGTCGGCAAAGACGAAGTCGATTTCGGGATTTCGGACGATGCATCCCGGCGCTCTCGTGAAGACGACCGGCAGATCATCCAGTCGGGGCAGCCCAAGGAGATTCCCGAAGAGCTCATGCGCGATATTCACGGGCATCAGCGCGTCGTTCACACGCAGAAGATCCCATTTACATTTTCCGGTTCGTCGTCCCCCTCCGTGCTCGGCGTTTCTGTCGACATCACAGAGCGCAAATCAGCCGAGGCGGCGCGGGCGAAATCGGAAAGCGATTTCAAGCAGCTCTTCGACAACGCCAACGATGTGATCCTGATTTTCGAGCCGGAGACTGAAATCATCCTCGAGGCGAATGCCGCGGCCTGTCGCACCTACGGAATCGATCGCAGCACTCTTGTCGGAATGAGCCTGAAGAAACTGACGCTCGATGTCGGGCGAGGCGAAACTCAAATCAAGGAGACGCTTGCTCAAGGAACGACGACAGACTTCGAGAGCATCCATCTCAACGACAAGGGAGAGCAGATCCACTTTCTCATCAATTCATCCGTCATCGAATATCATGGCAGGCAGGCGATCCTGAGCATCAATCGTGACGTGACGGAACGGAGACAGGCCGAGGAAGCTCTCCGCCAGGGACAGAAGCTGAAGAGCATCGGTACGCTCGCCGGCGGCATCGCTCACGACTTCAACAATCTTCTGAACGCCGTGCTGGGTCAATCGGCCCTTGCACTCAACAAGCTTCCCAAGGAGAGTCCCGCCGGCAGCAACATCACGAAGGCAATCAAGGCGGCGGAGCGGGCCGCCGACCTCACGAGACAGCTGCTCGCATATTCAGGGAAAGGGAAGCTCCTTGCAGAGCTCGTCGATCTGAACGTCCTCGTAAAGGAGAACGTCCAGATGCTCGAGGTCTCTGTCCCGAAGACAACGCATCTGCGCTTCGACCTCGGCACGCCATCACCGCATATCAAGGGGGACGTCGGTCAGATTCAGCAGGTCATCATGAACCTGATCATCAATGCGGGTGAGGCGATCGGAACGAACCCCGGCTACATCACTGTGCGCACCGATCGAATCGAAGTTTCGGCCACAGACACCGGGTTCTGGAAATACACGAATACTCCCCTTCCAGCCGGTGAATACGCACTCCTGCAGGTAGGCGATTCGGGACACGGCATGAACTCCGAAACACTCGCCCGGATATTCGATCCATTCTTTACAACGAAATTTACCGGGCGCGGGCTCGGACTGGCAGCCGTTCTCGGGATTATCCGTGGACATCACGGCGGGGTGCGCATCATCAGCGAGCCCGGGAAAGGAAGCCGATTTGACGTCGTGTTTCCGCTCGCAGATGCATCCGTGGAGTTTGAATCGTCACAGGCCCCCCGGGCCCCGGGCATCGAAGGGAACGGTCAGACGATACTCGTCATCGATGACGAACCGCCCGTCCTCGAGCTGCTGACCGACATACTGACCGAGGCGAACTTTACAGTGAAAGCGGCGCTGAACCCGATCGAGGGGATCGAGCTGTACCGGCTGTATCAGCAAGATATTGCAATGGTCATCCTGGACTATTCCATGCCGGGCATGGACGGCAGGGCAGCGTTTGAAGCGCTCACAGCAATCAACAAAGATGTGAAGGTATTGCTGTGCTCCGGATTTTCTGAGGAAGAAACAGCCTCGGTCTTTGGCGACTTCCGGCCCGCAGATTTCATCAACAAACCGTACCGTCCCGAACTTCTCATGGAACGGATTGCACGAATCCTCGCGCCGTAACACCGCCCGCTTCGTTGAAGCCTGAGCCGCGGGATCGATGCGGGACAGTTCGGACCGCGTCGGAAAAGATTCTCCTGCGGAAAGGACTATCGACTTACTCTGTGCCCGGCGGCTGAGCCCAGAATTCTTTTGGATTCGTTAAGGTGAGTGTTCCCCCGATCGAGGCATCCGGTTTGACCCCAATGGAGACATTTGTGGGATTGTAACCTACCGGATAGAGGTCTACGTACGACCTCGGGCCTTTGCGCGATTCGAAGCCGGACGTGCTTTCGAGCGGACAGGAGAACCGGAACAGGTTCTTCGCCATGTACACGTGCAGGTACTGATTCGCCCCTCCGTCGTACGGCTTTCCATTCCAGTTCAGCGTCGGTGCGACGACCATTTCTTCTCCTCGAATCAGCTTGTTCCTCACCTCTTCGATGCTCAGCAGGGTTCCTTTATCGTCGCTCACGTAGGTTTCAAAGGTTGGATCCATCCACACCCATTTCCGCAGTTCCTTCGAATAGACCACATTGATGACGTGGCAGTCGTCGAACTTCTCCCCCCTCGGCATGCAGGTAACAAACCGCGAGGCAAAGCCTTCCGCCAGATATGCTTCGTTCAGAATCGTCGCCATCATCCTGCAGTTCACTCCCCGGTTCTCGCTCCTGCAGATGTTGATGAGTGCATCCGCTCTCTTATCCTTCGGATTCATCGAGTTACCATCGTGCCGGACAATCGCATGGGTCCACCGCATAAGATTGATGATCCTGGTCAACTCGGATCCGTTCCCGGCGATGGAGTCCAGATTGTACTTCAGCCTGAACGCAGAGAGCGCTGCAGCCGGCTCATAGACAAAGCCCGGTGTTGGCTGCCTTCCCGGGTCGTACTCTGAATACTTCTTCAAGAGATACTCGTAGTCCCCCACCTCTTTGAGTTTTGCCAGAAGATCGATGAACCGCTGATCGTCGCGGATGTTTTCAAAATCCGTGTCCTTCGTTGTGCCAAGATAGTTCGAATAACCGCGCGACACTGCCGCCCGCAGGTAGAGGATCGCGGAGTCTTTCTGGTTGAGCAGGGAAAAAGCGCACGCCGTGTTATAGAAGAGATTGCTTGCGAGACCGGCATAGGAGAGCCGGGTGACAGAATCCTGCCTGACATATGCATCATATGTCTCGCGCATGATCGCAATGGCCCCGGGAAAATCCTTCTTCTCCCAAAGATCTCTTCGGAGCTGTTCTTTCGAATTCACGAATGCCTGGAACTCACCACCAGGGTTCTGGGCAAATGCCTGCGACGCGAGAACCGCGCAGAGTGCAATAACGATTCGTTTCACGGTTTGATTCCTTCCGGAAAATGGTTGATCGAGCCTCGACTGGGCATCGGCAGGCAGGGACGAATCGTCCCATTCCATCGAGTCACTCCCTGGTATTAGACTGCAATTTCAGGGTTTGGTTGCAGTTCGCAACAGTTTCGTCACCGCTGAAAACAAACGCACTTCGCCGGATCGGTTGTAGTCAGAAATGCGAATAGTATTGCCCAGCTCTGGTGCCGGCGGAAACGTTGCATCCCCGCGGTTTGCTTCTGACATTCTTTTCGTTTTCTTATAGAGAGGCCTACATTCTCCCACCGACCGCCGTGTTCATCATGTTCCGAGAACGATATTTCAGTCTCCGTGCATTGTACGATCCCGATGCAAAAACAATCAACATACCGGGGTCCGATCTCGAGTTACACCACTTTCCATTTTCTTCGGCACACTCGAAACTTCTCCCCGGGGCAGATTCGTACACCTGCGAAGAGCATGGTCTCGTGTTTAAGGAGGATCTTGACTCGCGGATACGGCAACGGATGGATCACTATCCCGAAACGTTGAAGCACACAGACATCGGCATTGGGGAGAACAGGGACTTCACGTACGCAGTGTTCAAGAAAGCCGTTCCTGCCCGGGCCGATGACGTGATCTTCCTTTTTCATGGATTGAATGAGCACTCCTGGCTCAAATACCTGCCCTGGGCCGAGGAGCTTGTCGGGCTCACAGGGAAGGCGGTGATCCTTTTCCCGATCGCATTCCACATGAACCGAACGCCGGTCGAATGGGGAAATTCCCGCCCGATGAACTCCGTCTCCGGCATCCGCCACCGGGACTCGGCGGCCGTACTGAACTCAAGCTTCGCGAACGCAGCCATCAGCACCCGCATCGAGACGATTCCGCAGCGCTTCTTCTGGTCCGGACTCCAGACATTCGACGATATTGTGCGGCTCATCTCGGAAATCCGCGGCGGCTCTCATCCTCTCATCGCCCCCGGCGCCGGCATCGACCTGTTTGCTTACTCGATCGGTTCATTTCTCAGCGAAATATTGCTCATGGCGAACCCCGAGGGGTACTTCGCTGACTCCAGGCTTTTCATGTTTTGCGGCGGACCGACACTGGACAGGATGTCACCGAACTCGAAGTTCATCCTCGACAGCGACGCCACGATCGCTCTCTATTCATTCTACACGGAACGATTGGAAGCCGAACTGCAGCTGGACCGGCGCATCGCCCATTACTTCAGCGATGCACACCCCGCAGGAACGATCTTCAGGATGATGCTGAGTTACAGGAAGGAGAAAAAAGCGCGTGAACGGCATCTGCGAAGACTACAGGACCGCCTCCATGCCGTCGCTCTGAGAAAAGACGATGTCATCCCCGCCACAGAAGTTCTCAATACACTCAAGGGAGAGTACAGGGACATTGGCACTCGCGTGGACGTCCTGGATTTTCCCTACCCATACACACATATTAACCCGTTCCCGACAGACGAGACGCACGAGCACCTCGTGGACAGCTGCTTCAGAGATGTATTCTCAAGGGCCGCAGAACATCTCCGCTAATGCCGGCGGCAGCGCCCTGCTGATCTTCTTCCCTCACTCCACTTCCCACGCTTCCTTCCTCTTTTCGCGCACCTTTACGACGGGAGTTTTCGGAATGAAGGAGATATCCGCAGGCAGGATCTCCCCTTTTGAATTGATTCTCAGGAGAAGCGACTGATAAGGCTTGAACTCGAGCAGAGTCGTCGCAGACGTACCGCTCGCAGTCGTGAACGTCGCCTCAGTCCGGATCGTGTCCCGCGTAAATGCCTGACCGTACGATATTGGATACTTCAGCCGCCGCGATTTCGGGTGAGCGATGAAGATGTAATACTCATCTCCCGCCTTTCTGCACCAGTAGTCCGCATCGACGCCCAGCCTGACGAACGGTTTTCCCGGATGGATCTTCGCAAAAACTGAAGATACGTTCTTCATGCTCTTCAACGCAGCGAGCATTGCCTGAAAGTCCGCAGACTTGATTTTCCCTGGCTCGGAAGGATCACGCTTCAAACAAACCGGCAGCCCCTGTTCTGCGAGCCCGAGGATTCGCTTGAGCGATGAACGGTCGACAAATTTCACATCCATATAAAGACACGTAAATTCTGCATCTCCGGCGTGGAGCACCCCGTCACGGAATTCCGCTTTCTGCAGAAACTCTCCATTGATCCACAGCGGATGATACCCCTTCAGCTCCTCCGGCGTGTAGACATAGCGCATCTCGTACGCTCCCCAGGACCAGATGAACTGCATCGCCTTCGGGAGCTCGCCGGCTTCCCATGCATCTTCAGTCGGCAGGTACGCCGCAACATCGGAGTACGTTGTCCCGCGTTTCATGGCGGAGGATACTTTTTCCATGTAAGCGTTGAACTGCGGAAGCTCGGGGGCGAGTGACCCGCTCGGACCAACGTGAACGGTGTAGGAAATCACGGTATCCGTGCCGGCAGGGTTCAACGGCTTCCCGTGCCAGATGATGTGATTCACACCGTTCGCGAAGAGCGCATCAGCCACAAGTTTCAAATCGGCCGTCTGCTCTTCTTTGTGATGAATACGGGGCCAGCCATAGAGGCACGTGAAGGTCTCGCTTGACACAACCTTTCTGCCCGACAAGGCAGCGGCCGACGCGACGATCTTTGCATAGTCCGGTTCATAGAGCATCGCTTCAGTTTCGGGGATATCCACGCCCGCATAGGCGCTGATCATGTCGCACGGTGCGCCTGCACACTGAACCCGCGCCAACACACCGGCACTGTGTGCAATCCCGGTAAACTGGCGATAGAAGCCGATCGTTTTCTTCGACAGGAGCTTCATGTAATCGTACCGCTCATCCGCAAAACCCTTCGCGTAAATCGAATCCATGTACGGCCGGATGTCGTAGCCGAACTCCTGTTGAAAATCGCTGTCGAACCCCGGCGTCCAGAGTTGACGCGTTTCAACTTCCCATGAATCACAGAAGTATGCCGTCCCGATCGTGCTTTGAACACGGGGCAGGGCGCGGAGCATGCGGTCTGCGTAGTGTTCGAACGCCTTCGGCATGAGATGGTCGATGATGTATCCTGTTTTCGGGTATTCCCATGAGGCAGTCATGTCCTGCCTCCAGGAGGTATCCGTGAAGTTGCGCGTCGCCTCTTCACGAGGAACCCGCGAATCGCCGAAGGGCCAGAGCGATCCGAACGTGTAGTCGCAGCCGAGACCGATACTGTCCGCATACCGTTTTGTGTAAGCGACAATGCTCGTCCATTCCGGGCTCAGCCATTCCTGCCGCGGCGTGTAGTGGATCGTGTCGTTCTGCCGGCGATTGAGAGGATACATCCACTGGATTTCCACTCCGCCGAAGCCATTGGCTTTCAGCCAATCGAGATCCGATCGGACGTCTTTCTCCGTGATGACGGACGCAAACCACCACCAGCGGGTGAACGGCTTTGATGTAGAGGAGAACGGGTCAGGCTGCGATTGGGCATGTACTTGTGCCGTTGCCATGCGAGGCGTCAGCATCGCGAGCACCACGATCGAGAGGAGAAGGATTCTGGTTTTCATGATGGAGGAGGATTGTCAGTGGAAGTGAGTGACCATCACAAACGTAAGAAGAAAAACCATCGGATGTAATGGGGATCGCGGGGAACACCAAGAATCAGCTTCTTGACGACGAAGGGTGATGAAGCATGGAGTGCGATATGCCGTTACGGTGGAGCGAAAGTCCCGGCTGGCAGATTCGATCTGTCCTATTGTTGATGGGAAGGCTTGATTTGATCACATCATGCAACAGCGTTCGCTACCATTCCCTTCTCCCATAGAGCCAAACAGAGATTCTCCATGAGACGGCGAGAGCTATAAGCATGAGAACCGAAACCAGGAAGATCCACCTGGAGAGACCGAGGAAGAAGGCGCTGTAGAGCGAGACACGAAGAAACTGATTGACTCCCAGCCCCCAAACGAGAATGATGACCAGGTAACAAATCAACAAGCGCGAGACTGATCCGAACCGGATGATCAACGGAAGGGCCAAGGACACAATGATGGTCATGACGATCGCCCGGGCAATAAGGGAATGCTCCAGAGCATAGCCCGCCTCGATTTGTCCAAAGAGATGCTGAATGGACCATCGGCGGAACTGGTGTGGGACCCAGGGCCCCACGTAAGCGTTGATCACTTGCAACGAATATCCAAACGCCACGTTCGCGATCAGGAGAAGAATGATGACAAAGAGCTTCGCGGAAACCACCGAGGCCTGATCCAGCGGAAGACTGCGATAGATCGTCTGCGCTTTGCTCGACTCTTCCCGAAGAAGCAGGCCAAGCACCATGACGGAGGAGAATCCCACCCCCAATTGTATGCCTCCCATTCCATATCCTGTAAACAATCGGATCCGGGCCAGGAACAGGTAGACGATACACGACGTCACAAACACCGTGAACAAGAAGAGTGCATTCAGTTTCAGTTCGTTCGCCGCGAGTCTAAGCATGAGCCCCTCCGTTGTGCATATAGAAGATCATGTCTTCGAGTGTCGGTCGTTCGATCACGACCCGATCCCCAAGCAGCTGCCGCACTCTCGGTGCGTCAGACGTCAGGGCTTCAAACCCATATTCGTGCTTCCGCCACCCGCGAAAGAAAATCCGGTTGTCGCCGGAAACGAACTCTTCGCGCCCCTTCACAACGCCCCACTTTTCCTGGATCTCGTCCTTCCATAACGAGCAGAGAATCTGTCCATTGTCGATGATGACCGTATAGTCGGCGGCGCGGTCGAGATCGGAAGTAATGTGCGTGGAAAAAAGAATCGACTTGTTCTCATCCTGGATGATGCCCGTCAGCATCCCGAGGAACTCCCTGCGGAAGAGCGGATCGAGACCCGCGGTGGGTTCGTCGAGGATGATGAGGTCCGCGTCATGCGACAGCGCCAGGGCGAGCGCGAATTTTGTCTTCATCCCCTTTGAAAGCGTGATGAACTTCTTGTGCGGGGAGAGGCCGAACTGATCGAGGAGCGCCATGAATTTCTTTTCGTCCCATGTCGAGTAGTACGGACCGATGGACTTCATGAGCGTGTGCAGTTCCTGATCTTCGTAGAAGTAAGGTGTATCGTAGACGAACCCAATCCGGTCCTTGATCTCCAGATCATGCTCCTCGTTGTCCAGCCCGAAGACCCTGATCTTCCCCTTCTCCTTGCGGACAAGATTCATGATGAGCTTGATGATCGTTGTCTTCCCCGCGCCGTTTGGCCCCACAAGTCCCGTGATGTATCCCCTGGGGATTGTGAAGGAGACGTCGTTCAGCCGGAAGCCGGGATACGATTTCGCGAGCGATTCGATTTCAATGACGTTGTCCATCAGTCTTCCTTGAGAAGGATTGACAAGAGTTTGAGAAGTTCTTTGTCCTTCACCCCAAACATTCGTGCAGCCGCAACGGCTTCGGCAAGCTTCGTCTCGATGAGCGTGAGCTTCTTTTCCCTGAGCAAGTCCTTGTTCTTCGCAGCAATGAATGTCCCTTTGCCCGCAACCGAGGCAATGAGCCCTTCTTTCATGAGATCATCGTACGCCCGTTTCGTGGTAATCACGCTGATCTGCAGCTCGAGGGCAAGCTTCCTGATGGAAGGGAGCGGCTCGCCGTCGTGGAGATCGCCCGTGACGATCTGGCGCCTGATCTCGTTCTTGATCTGCTCGTAGATGGGTTCGGGGGAAGAATTCGAAAGAAGGATGCGCATGGTGTCCGCGTTGGCTTTGGTGTATATACTGTATATAACATATATATACACTTACTGAAAGTCAAGAGAATTCTGCGTTCAGCCGGGCATGTGCACTTCCCGGGAAAGCGATTCCCCAACATGACACAGGATATTCTGGAAGGTTCTTTGTACCAAGGAGAGTGAAGCTCTGGCGGCGATCTCCGCCTGTTTTATCGGAGCTTCATGGGCGGTTCACACACTGGGAGATCCGTGCGTCGGCAGCGGGACCGAATGACATGAGACTGAAGAAAACGCCGCGGGAATGTTTGAGATGAGTGCGAGGTTCTATCTGATCATCGAGGTGACACAGCCCGTACCTGTCAGCGCGCACGACCGCCTCCCGATAAGCCTTCGTCACGGCGCGTGGCGGAATATCCCAGCGGGCACCATCACTTTTTCATCCTGAAGAACGGAAGCGTGGCCAGCGAGAGTATCGTTCCCATCGCGAGTACACCCACAAGAAGTCCCATCACCACAATTGACCCGTCCGTTCCCGAGGATCGGATCGAATCCAATTGAGCCGTGATCTGTTCCACCGAAACGCCTTGTGCTATCAGCTCCCGCTCCTTCAGATCAAGGACAGGCGTGAGCCAGTCCGGATTGATGACATGATGATAGAGCAGCAGGAACGGCGTATAGATTGACCACGAGACCAGGCTCAGAATAATCCCGATCTTTATTCTCCCCACCGCATTCAGCGGTGTCGCTGCATTGGCCGACCTGATGCAGAGGAATATGAAGATAATCGGGACCATCGTCACAATGATATCGAGGTATTGCCCCGTGGACAGATATGTGGAGTCGAGTTTCGTCAGCCACATGATCGTGGTGTAGAGACACATGACTCCACCCATCCAGGCGCCGTACTTCACTGCTGGTTTCATCCTCAATTCTCCCTCGTAGCATGATATCGTTCAGAGTTATTCCGGAACGGGAAGTCCCTCCTCACCTCATGGAAGTGCTGCAACATGTTGGTAGCCGGGATCTTCGTCTTGTCTTCGTTGAATCGCCGCGATCTCCCTCCATGTGGCGACAATGCCGTTCGGACACGGTGGAAGATCGTGTAGAATTGCGTCATGGAGTTTCGCAAGATTGTAGCACGGGACAGCAGCGTACATGTGATGTTCGATGTGATAGTTCATGTGCCAGTACAAGAAACCGACCACGGGATTGAGGAGGAATGTTCTGCAGCAGAGACGAAAGTCCGGCACATTGTCCTGGAGACCGATATGCTGAGTATTGTTGCAGAGGAAGAAGAGCCAGTTCCCATAAAACGGCGCAATGCTCATCACCGCGGGGACCAGCCACCAACCTTCTGCTATCGACGCCGCAAGGATCGAGCCATGGATGATCAGATGAATGCGGGCCCAGCGTATCACGGGACGCCCCTTTTCCGGCTGATCGGGGGGAAACAAGGCAAGCTCCCACTCTCCGACAAACCTGCCCCGGGCATAACGAACTGTGCTCTTCAAAGCATCCGTCAAGCCTTTGAAATTGATCAATCCTGTCTGGAAAAATGCCCTCCGAGCGATGCGGATCGGCAGGACAACTTCCAGATCGTCGGGAGGATGGAGCGTATACTGGTGATGCCTCACATGGCTGCTGTAGAAGTGTGCGTGGTTCACCCAGCTGATAAGCGAAAAGATCCGCACAAAGAACCCATTGAGCCATTGTCTCCTGAAGACGCTCTTGTGACCAAGCTCATGGAGCGCGTTGATCGCGAATGAGGCTATCGTGCCATGGAGCAATAGAG
>DATJQB010000395.1:0-9453 GCA_035506075.1 Bacteroidota bacterium
GCGGGTTCTCACGCAAGCCCACGGTCGGCGCAGTTTGCGCGAACACAAGACCTGCGCAGAACAGGAGAAACGCCAGGCTACGATACAAACGTTGGATCATACTGCCTCCTGAATTGTGCTGCGATTGGTGAGGTGAGATGATTGAAGACTGTATTTTTCAAAATCGTAATGGCATGATGAGTTGAAGAATCAATACGCGCCGTTGCGATCATGAACAATGATGAATGGGAAGCGACAGGCGCCGGCGTTTACCGTATCCGCTCAAAGACAAGGGCGTGCCACAAGATTGTGGACCGTTCATATCGCAATGCAAAACCCTGGCGGCAAACCATCTCCTTCATTGCGCTCCAGTCATGCCAGAACGGATGGAAATCCCACTTCAAAAGCCGTGCGAGCGCTTTGTGCCCTTTGAAGAGTATCTCGTTGAGGAGGTTTTCCTGGGGATGGGTGAGGGCAAGAAGTCCCGTTGTCTTGCCGATTGATTTCAGGACGAGATCGTCGAGGTTTTCGTAACAGCACACCACCTTGTCAAGCACGGTGATATCTGTATCCTCGATCGAATCGGCGAGTTGCGTAAAATCGCCCTTCACGTACCGTGCGCGGTCCAGGAGTCCATCTCGTGCAGCGAAGCCCCTGGCCTGATCCAACATAGCATTTGAGAGATCGACTCCGAGAGAGCGGGCAGCTCCTTGTTTCAGCAGCGTGAGGTGAATTTGCCCGGCTCCGCAGCCGATATCCAGAATAGAGGCATGTTCGACTGAGTGCCGTGAGATTCCATGGAGTAGGTATCGCTGGATGCGATCGAGTTTTCCTTTTCGAAACGGTTTGGCATACTTTGCCGACCACCGGTCAAAAAATGCCGACGTTGCAGAATAATCGCGCGGGGACTGACAGCAGGAACTCACGAGTGGGAATCTCCAGGCATGACAAAATCCATCTCGAACATCTCGTAATGTGACAAGTACATCCCGTGGCGGTCGTAGGTCCGTTTTGCCCGATCGTTGCCGCGTTCGACGTACAACCTCAGGCCGCAGACATCCGTTCGTGACGTCGCGAGAGTATGTACGTAATCGAACAACGCCCTGAACACGCCCGAGCCCCGAGCAGCGTTCTCAACATAAACACTCTGTATCCACCAGAATGTTCCGTTCCGCCAATCGCTCCACTCATACGTGATCATCATCTGGCCGACCACGGATCCATCCCCGATGGCCAGATAGTAGACTCCTTTTGAGGGATCCCGGAGCAGTGCCTCAACGCCACGGGTGAGAAGGTCCTGGTCGAGCGTTTTGTGTTCGGTTTCTTCGGCCAGCTTGCTGTTGAAGCGAACAATGACGGGGCAATCGGCGATCGTTGCCTCGCGAATGCTGAGGATCATGGTGATACACAGGGATGGTGGGAACGCAGATTTTGGACTACGACGAGGGGGCAATATAGAGCATCGCCAAAAGAGATGCAATGCGCGGGAGGATACAAAAGCGGGGAAGAACTGCTCGATGACTCGCCCGGTTATTCAAGCATTACGGGCTGCCGGGTGCATTCCTTCCCCGCCCGGGAAGAAATCTTTCGCGATGTGATGCAGCTATTCAATCACACGCAGTTTCCCTTGTCCGCTCGCTGAGTAATAGTTCGCATCATACATCGCCTCGGCGACAACAGGCGCGTACTGGAATTCACCTTTTGTCACCGCGCGCACGAGGTAGAAGAACGTTTGCGGTTTCCGTTCATCGAAACTTGTGTAATAGTTGATTCTGTCGTCCCGGATATCGACATACTGCGGGGTTGTCGCATCCTTGATGAACGAGTATTGCGCCGTTTCTGTGAGACGAGGGTTTTCAATCTCAAACCCCGCCGGCAGCAGATCGGAGACTGCAACGTTCTCGAGATCATCAGCATCGGCGCTGACTGTCAACTTGACAACGACGAGGGCGTTTTGTTTAACGCCATCGAGGGACACGGGCGCTCCGTTCCTGTCGAAAAATTCGCGCCGCACGCGCATGTTTTTGTCTTCAATGCGCACATGTCCATCCTTCCTGATGCCCTCGGTGATGACGGCATAATATGCCCGGCCTTCGCCCGTCATTGACAACGATACTTTCTTTACGCCGGGGTCGATGTCGAACCGCTTGTTTCCGCCGCCGTAGGCAATCGACTTGCCATCGAGCGAAACCGTTCCCTTGAGCTTCGCGCCGCCGGACATTCTGACAATCTTCCCGAATGCGAGCAGCGTGAACGCGTCATCCTGCGTGCTGTACCAATAGTCGTTTCTGTATTCTTTGGAGAGGTATTCCATATAACGGGGAATGTTTGGATTACCCGGATCCGTATCGATCAGGACGTTGAGAATCAAAGCGCTTGATCGAATCGGTGAATCGTAGCATCCGCCGGAAGTGCGATCTGCTAGTTCCTCGGCGTATTTCACAGGAAGAAGCTCGGTGAACGATCGCCGGTCGCCGCTCAACGCAAAGGCCCCCGCGAGAAGGTATTGCGTATCGAGTGTCAACAAGCCCTTGGCGGTTCGATAGAAGTTCATGAGGCTGACGTCGGATTGGTTGGCGACGGCGAGCACGAAGAGCGCGTAGATCGCGCTCTTGTCGGCAATCACCTTCATGAGGGTGCGGTTGTTCTCATAATAGTAGTATTCGGTCGTCAACTTGGCGTGTGCGATCGCACTGACAGCGCCGAGAGCGCGTTTCAATGTCCCCTCGGGCACCACATATCCCGCTTTCTTGGCCTCAAGGAGAAAATGCGTGGCATAGACTGTTGTCCACGCGTTTGAGTACCCTCCGCCGGGCCAATAGTCAAACGCACCGTCGTCCCGCTGCATCGAAGTGATTTTGTTGATTGCTTCGTTGACGAAGTATGTCGGACTTCCCCTCTCGACGATCGAAGGATCGAGGACAATGGCAATATCCCTGAGGTAGATTTGCGGAAACGCCTTCGAGGTGGTCTGTTCGAGACACCCGTGGGGATACCCGACAAGATATTTCAGTTGTTTGCCGAAGTTCACTACCGGAAATGGACTGACGCTGAGATAGCATCGTTTGCCATACGGGAGGAAGACATCTTCGAGCGAATGCGACACGGTTTTGCCGGCCTCGGCGAGGCCGACAATACTCTCTGTCACGAACGGCGAGATCGGGCGAACGGGCAGTTCCGTGATGGACTCGAGTTGCTCCCCGAGCACTTTCGTCCTCACCCTGACGACAGCCTTCCCAATCCTGTCACCTGACTTTAATGAGACAGGAACAAAACGCTCACGGTTTGCCGGAATCTCCAGCGACGAACTCACCGGGTTCACTGCGATGCCCCCTTCCGTCAGAACTTCGAATTGCGCCGTCACAGGCTTGTCGGTGGTGTTGAATGCAGTGAGATGCATCGTCATGGCATCGTTGGGACTCAGGAAGCGGGGGAGTGCCGGCGTGACGACGACAGGATCAGAGACTTTCATTGCTCGTTGTGCAGATCCGAACCTCATTCCTTTGTAGGCAAGGGCCATTAACCGAAGTTCTCCGCTGAACTCGGGAACGTCGAGCGTCACCTCGACTTTTCCGTCGCTGTTGGCCTGAAGAATGCCGGACCAGAGCGCCACCGGTTTGAACCGTTGCACGCCGAGAGGGTTGACGCGCTTTTCCATCTGCTCGGTCTCACTGCCGCCGGTGCTGCTTGAGTTCCTCTTGGACGAAAGTTCCGGAATGAGATCGCGGAAGAAGTCAAACGTTTCCGTTTGCAGTGCTTTCTTGGCGTAGAAATAGCCGTAGGGATCGGGCGTTTTATAATTCTTGATCTGGCAGATGCCTTCATCGACGGCGGCGAGTGTTGCAAAGGCACTGCTCCCTTTCGCGATTGTAAGGGTGATTTTTTGTTTCGTCTTCGGACGCATGCGCTCGGGGGCGGAGATTGCAATGTCCAGACGGTTCGCCGGTTTCTCAACCATGAGCGGTTCGAAGCCGTGCCCGACCATCAGCGGGATGTTCAGATCCTTCACCTTGCGAAACAGGATTGCCGTCACGTACACGTTCGGGAGGAAATCTTCATCGACGTTGATTTCCATCGAGGCCGAGTTCTTCTCCACGGTGAGGAACTTGTAGCTCGTGAGCGAGCTCCGCTCGACTGTCACAAGCATCGTCCCGTTGAATGGAGTCTGGAAGAGAATCTTTGCCTTGTCGCCTGGTGCATAGACGGGCTTGTCAAAGACCATCTCCACGCGGGCTTCTGAGTTTACTTTGAAGGAAGTGATATTCGCGGTTTCCCAGCTGTACGACCAGAACGAGAACTCGTTGTATCCGGAGTCGCCGGACTTGGAGACACGAACCATGTAGTCTCCGGAGCTTGGAACAGAGTAGGTGTATTCGGTAGGAGAGTCTTTCAGAACGATCTCGTCCGAATGAACAGGGACCTCGCGTTCCTCGGAAACATAGCGCAGCGTATTCGTCTGCGCATGCATCCTGAGGACCGTGTGCCACTCCCGCCGCAGGAGCGTCACGGTGGCCTTGAAACCTGCAATCGGCTTGTCGTTGTTGTCGACTGCGATCACCTGCATCTTCTGAGGCGTGTTAGGATTGATGTAGTAATCGGGCGTGTGATGGACGCCGATTGCATAGTCTTTGGGATAAACGAGAACCGGCACCGATTGATACACAGGCCTGCCTGATTCATCGAAGACGCCGATTCTGCCGCGCAATTTCAGGATCCCGGGCGCGGACGCCGTCTTCGGGAGTGTGATCGAAGTTTCCCCTTTTCCCTGGTCATCGGTTTTTCCTTCGTCGGTCGAAACTTCCGTGGGCGTGACCTTCGCTTCGTCATCGTTGAACCGGAAATCCGGGAACTGACGCGATCGGAAGGGAATTCCCTCGTACGACGCTTCAAATTCCCATTTTCTCCCAGATGCCGGCGGGCCGAAGAAGTTGTGAGCCTCAAAAGAAAACGCGACCGATTCGCCCGGCCGGGCCGTTGGTTTTGAAGTGCTGACGTCGAGACGAACCCGATCGGGCACGAAGTCTTCCACGTTTACCTTGTAGGACGTGAGGAAAAGATTGTCTCCGGTGTACAAGCTCACATCATACCCCCCCGTGAGCGCCGCCGACGACGTCTGGTAGCTTGCCTCGAACGAACCTTCGTCGTTCAGCAAATACTGGGTTTCCGAGACGACGGTTCCTTTGGGATTGGAGATCTTCAGCCGCACGGGCATGTTCTTGACGAGCGGTTCCTGCAGCGTCCGGACAATTCCGGAGATGAACATTTTCTCGCCCGGCCTGTAAAGATTTCTGTCCCCGTACAGGAAGGAGTCGTACAATCCCTGCGCATCGCGTTTTCCCTCGACCTCAAACCGAGATGTCTCGACGCGATAATCGTTCAGGTTAAGGAAGTTGAAATCATCCCCCTTCTCGGCCGTAACAAGCTTGATCTCGAATCCCTTGCTCAACTCCGACATGTTATCGAAGCGCGCGAGGCCGTCACCGTTTGTCTTCGCGCTCGTGATGATCTGGTTGTTTGTTGAGATGAGGTTGATCGTTGTCCCGGAAAGCGGTGCATTGCTTTCCAGGCTGACAGCGAACACATGCAGGGTATTGTGACTGCGCTTGATGATCAGACCGATATCTGAAATCGAGACGAGCTTCGATGTGGAACGCCAGCTTTCGCCCGGATTGGCGACCTCCACGAGGTAGAATCCCTTGTAATCCGTTCTGAGGTACGGCGTGAGTTCGAACGTTGTAGTAATTTCCTGGTTCGGGGCGCTGTTGACGGAGATAGTTTTCTCACCCAGCACGCGCCCGAAGTTCCCCATGTAGTACCTGAATTTTCTCTGGTACCTCGCCTCACCCTCTTCTTCATCGTAAGAATACTCGTAGTCGTACTGCCGTCCACCATCGAGGAAAAAGACAAGGTTGTTCTGAAAAATCTGACTCACTCGCACCTGGAGCTTCGAGAGGTTGATGGATTTCAGCTCGATCGTCTTCTGGCCTGAGAGGAGCATGTACACGCCGGACGTCGAAGAGAACCCGAAGGAAGGCTTGATATTGCCCACAATGATGTCGGCCTCGTACGCGTTCTTCGTCTTTGCCCCGATCACGCTTTCAAGTCCCTGCTTGAGAACAAGATGGAACGGCGTGCCGGGTTCGAGCTTCCCGCGCAACGAGAAGGCGAGACGGTCGTCGCTGACAAGCCTGTACGGCCGCGCCGGCTCCAATTCGATGTAGTTTTGAACGGTCTTCAGGTCGACTTCCTGCGACGTCTTGATCTGGATCCAACTTTCGTTGCCGTCGAACCCGACCGAGTGTCCGTAGATCACAAGCTCACCAAGGCCCGGAAGTGTGTACACAAATGGTTCCTTGATCGTGATCTTTGTCTGCGTCTCCGGCGATGCAAAGCTGTCGTCGAATTCGAGCTGGACCTTTCGCTGTTTCTCCATTTGATCCAGCACTCCGATTTCGATCGGGATCACGCGGTTGATGCCTGTGCTCACCATCCTGAACTGTTCATGGGCCTTTCCGTCGATCAGTACCTTCATGTGTTTCGGAATGTCCTCTGCACTGACGCCGTACGAGAAGTAAAGGTTGGCCTTGACCCCAACCTGCTTGTTTTCAACACGGTCGTAGAAAAACTCGGCCGACTTCAGGTAAAACGGTTCCGTCGAGAATGTGAACTCCTCATCTCCCTTGAACCGTTTTGCTCCAGACGATTGAACAAGGAGGGACGTGTTGAACTTTGCCTTGAATTTCGTGTCGCCCGGCAGGGCCACGTCGGGACTGAATACGAGGTGCGTTGAATCGTGCCACACGAACTTACCCTCTATGTGTGGCGTGAACTCAATGTAGGGCGTCATGGTCCATGTGTTTGTCGAATCGCGTGGCACAACACCCCGCGAGAATTCAAAGTCGAAGGATGTCCCGGCTTCGACAATACCAGCCGGCAATGGTGAGACGATCCTTAGTGCATCGGAGTCGCGGAATGAACAGGACGCGAGACAAAGAGCCCCGAGTACCAACAGCGCGTGATAACGCAATGTGGCTGACATAAATCCCCCTGTGATGAGTGGAACTTGGCAGAGCCGGTGCGGAGCTGAATCGCCCGGATGTTCGCCTGAGCGTCCGGGCTGTGTGATTACGATATCAACCGAACGACAACGTGAACGGACGACATCCTGCCTTCGTCGTCGAGACACGAAATTGTGTGGGATCCCTCGTGAAGGCTGAGGAAGAGACGCGTTCCGGCCCGGATGCTTCCAACGAACCGCTCGTCGATGTACCAGCGGTGATGGTTCACTTCAACGCCCGAGCTGGCAAGGAAGAGTATCTGCTGATCCTTCTCCGACATGTAGTACGTCATGTCCTTCAACGGACTGAGAATCTTCGGCCCATCTCCCGTGAAAAGACGGCTGCATAAGGGATTGTGGGGAGGAGGGAGCTTGTACGGTATGCCGGCTTTTTTCCAGAATGAAAGCAACTCAGGAGGATATTCGAGATAGACGGAGGTCTTGTAGACGTTTGTCCCCACACAATTCGGACAGAAGTGCTTCGATCCGTCATTCGATACAAGATACTCCTTGTGAACATCGCAATAGGACGGTCGCGTCTGGGATATCGAGTAGTATTCCTCGATCACGTCCTTGCATTGGGCGGTAGGGAGCCTGCCGCTGAGCGCGCACACGGAGCGAACTCCGATGTCGTCGGGTGTCCGAAGGATGGTCTTCCGGTTTGTCCCCGACAACGAGTTGAACAGGTCGATGAGCAGCGGAGCGGCGGATTTGCTCGCGAGAAGATCGGGGATTCCTTTATTTGTGACGTTGCCCATCCAGACACCAATGGTGTACTCCGACGAGTACCCAATGCACCATGCGTCGCGTCTGCCATAGCTCGTGCCCGTCTTGAATGCAACCATCGGCAGGTTCATACACGAAGCAAAGTTGTTCGGAATGTCCGGCCGGTCGAGGCCCGCGAGGATTTCCGTGACAAGGAATGCCGTCGAAGGCGAGAACGACCGCCTTCCTTCCTTCTTGGTGCCGCCGGGATTGTGGAAGAAGGAGAGCTCGCGGCTGATGCCTTCGTTTGCGAATGTTGCATACGCAGCCGTCATATCGTCGAGTGAAACCCCGCAGCCCCCGAGGATGACGCTGAGACCGAGTTTGTCCTGCTGTGAAATTAAAGTGGAAATCCCGAGCCCGTGGACAAACCTGATGAACCGCCCAACGCCGGCGTCGCGGAGCAGCCGCACCATGGGGACGTTGAGCGAACGTCGCAGAGCGTCATCGGCTGGAATGAACCCTGAGAACTTCCCGTCGTAGTTCTCCGCCGTGAACCCGTCGTCGTCGTAAGGAACGTCAAGCAGCCGCATCTTGGGAGTGAGAGTTCCGCGCTCCATTTCGAGTGCATAGAGAAACGGTTTGAGCGCGGATCCGGGTGAACGAAGTGCGCGGACGGCATCGACCTGACCTTGCGTTGTTGAATCGTTGAAATCCGGCGAACCGACGTAGGCGAGAACTTCCATCGTAGCATTGTCGAGCACGACCACCGCACTGTTTTGCACACCGAGCTTCTGCCACGGGCGAAGATCGTTCGCAAGGAGCTTCTCGACGATGAGTTGTTTGGAACGATCGAGTGACGTTCTCACGACCGGCCTGCGGGGATTTCCTTCCTTGATGCGCAGACAGAAATGGGGAGCGGTCATGAGCAGCGGCTTGCGTTTCGCTTCCGAACTCGTCTGCCAGATGACAATGGAGTCCTGTCGTGAGAAAAAATTCCGTTTAACCCATGGAAGCGCCTGCTGTGTACGCAGCGCGTAAAGCGCCCGGGCATTCTTGTCGGGACGAAGATGATTGGGATCGTTCGGGATGAGGATGAGGTCGAATAACTGGGCGATGTTCAGACGCTCGAGAGGCGTTTGATAATAAAAGAGTGATGCGGACTCGAGACCCTCGAGATTGCCGCCGACCGGTATGAGGGACAAATAGAGATCGAGGATCTGATCCTTTGAATACTTCCATTCGAGCTGAAGAGCGCGAAACATCTCAACGAGTTTGTTGGCGTACGTCCTGTCTTTCCGTTCCAGCATCCGGGCGACCTGCATCGTCAGCGTCGAAGCTCCGGAGATCCGCCTTCCGGCACGGATGTTCTGCACAATTGCCCTGCAAACGGAAAGAGGATTTATTCCGGGATGATAGTAGAAGAACCTGTCTTCCTTGCGGATCAGCACCTCCTTGAGTCGTCGCGGAATCTCGCCCGAGCGTGTTTGAAGACGCCAGATGCCGTCATCTGCTCTGAAGGTAGAGAGGAACGCTCCGTGACGGTCCTGAACGACAAGGGAATACGGCTTGAGTGGAGGAAGCGGGAACATGAGGTTGAGAACGACGAGGAGTGCGCCGAGAAGGCAGCAACAGCAAACGGTATAGACAGAGAATGTCCTGAGATTCCTCACAGAATTCTCATGGGGAAGAAGACGCGGGGATCGGGTGCA
>DATJQB010000396.1:0-3560 GCA_035506075.1 Bacteroidota bacterium
CCAACCTGTCGTCCAGCACAAATTCGTGGCTGAGTGTATTTGCATATAACCCAAACGCAACAACAAAGAGTACGACAGGAGCAATGATGGGCCGGGAAAACAACAGCGTGTGCAGAGACAGCACAAAACGATGTGCGGATTGCCCGGCGCGGATTTTTTTGGAATTTTTCGATGCTGGCATGTCGGTTATCTCCGCGATTGTAGACCGAGGCTACCCCCCTGCTGAACACTTCATCGTCGAATGCTCAAAAGCCCGGGGAAGATACCCCCGGAGTTTCGAAATACAGAGATGCAGTAAGAGGCACTGTCAATGGAATAGCTCTGATTCAAATCAATGGAGGATGGCTCAGTCCTCATGCTGATGCACTGTTGAGGATCATTCTGCGCAATGATTCTGAGATCAAGCCCCGCTGATCGCTTGCCGAGGAGCGCGAAACCTGAGACTGTCTCCATGGGGACAAGAGAGGGTGTGTTACCTCGGTGAGGCGAATCTCACGGGAAAGTCGGAGCCAAACAAGCGCTTTGAGTCATCACCACTGGAATCGTTTCTTTTTGCACGGTCCTCCACCGCTGTGCAAAAATCGACCTGGTTGGTTTTCCGCAAGGATTGACCGAAGGCAACTCGAAACCTCTCTCTTCTAAGAGGCAGCGTGACGATCTGGGAATTGAAGGACCATGGCCAAACGCAGCAACAACACTCCTGACCAACACTGCTTCAAGCTTGGGAAAGGGGGGATTCCTAAATGAAGAAAATGGAGATTTCGCAGAAATTCAAGTGAAGAGGAGCTGCGATGCCGAATGACCAATGCGAATTCGATTTGAGTATATCAGAAATGGCGAGGACGGAGCCTCATGCCCCGTCCTCGTTTTCCTCTTGAGAAAGAGTCCCGTCGAGATCGGCAACGACCGGCTAGTGGTCTCCCGTTGCGAGATCGGAAAGGAATCTCGTCCCGTCGATGCTGAACGATGCACTTCCGCTTCCAAGTGTGACTGTAAATGTCTTCGTCACTGTGACTGGATCCTTTCCCGGCGCCGTGATCGTGGCCGTATAGACACCCTCGATTGTTCCGCTCGTCCTCTCTGAACGGGGCAAGCGCAGGCCGCGTGGACCCCTCACATTGACAAATGTGAGAGTGAGCGAATGATCCAGGACCGTTCCTTTGCGCGCTGCGGCCAGGATCGTGTCTACACCAGAGCGGGAATACGTGCCGTTGATCGTCACAGAATCGGTGTTCGTGTTGGAAGCAGTCCAATCGCTGCTGATCGATCGCAGGTGATGCACAAGCCGGGGGGTGAAGTAGTAGCCTGTTCCGGCCAGAAGCTTGTGATGGATGTTGTCTGCGGCGACGTTGTTCGTCACACGAAATTTCTGCGGCTGGCCGTTGGCGATGAACTGATACCAGTAGCTACGCGTCCAGGTGCCGAAGTAGAGCGGGAGTGCGGATTTCTCTTTGTAGACGAAGAGAGACCAGGCCATCGCAGTACTGTCGTACGATCTGTTGACAACCGTCGAATCTGATTCGATTTTTCCGAGACTCGAACCAGCCCCGATCCCGAGTCCTGCCGAAAGCTCAAAAATATCGTTCACCTGGTCCAGCGCGCCGCCGTTGTTGCTCGCAAGCGCGTCCGAAACGGCATCTGCGACGTCGCTCGTGACTGCCGAACTTGAAATGTTCTGATCGTTTGAAGTTATCGGATTGCCGGAGCTCTTGGCACAACCAGAGAAGCAAACAATCCCAAGACACAGCGTTGCGACGAAGGCCGTTGATCCGACTGCCCATTTCAATCTACTCGTGACCGCCATGACATCTCCCATCAAGTGTTTGCGAGTATGTTGATTTGCTGGTTTGACAGCGGGAGCTCGTCGCGGTTTAACGCGGGTCAGTAAGAAGTGACACGAATCACGCGGTCATGAACCGCCGGCGGTCTGAAGCAGTCGAAGGCGCAGACTCTTTCAGAATTCGGGTGTCGGACGATCAACCTGCTTCCTCGGCCTGCAACGTATCATCGATTGGAGGAGTACGGACTCGCGGGAAGGGTGTATCTATTTCTGGATTGGCGCAGTCAGGAGGATGCAATTCCCGACGGGGCGCTCGCCGGTGGCATCAGAAGGGAGATTCATAACTTTTCCCTGAAGTACGAACGTTGTCGATCCGCCGCCGTCGAGGTTCAAGCCCTGGTAGACGCCCTCGAAGATCATCGCATCAGCGAACTCCTTCAGCGTCATCCCCGCACTCATCTTTTGTCGTCCGTCCACAGCAAACAGGAAGACGGTGGTGCTGTCCGCCGAGAAGCCTATGCCGGTTCGTGGATTCCTCTGGGCCGAGAATGTGGGGAACGTACCTTCGATGGAATCTGTAAGCGGTCCGATGTTCTTGCCGTTGAGGACAATTCGCGGCCAGCCCCCGACGATTGTTCGCGGGATACCGATTCCCGGCGAAACGCCGAGCCACACCCTGATCGTGTCACCGATGTTCGCGTTCTTAAGAGGATGCTGCGCAGGGAGGTCGTAACCGCACAAGACGCAGGTCGTTGAGTCGATCGGTGATCCGCCTGAACCGGAAGTTCCTTTCACGACCGCAACGAGCGTATCGAGAGTTCTCCCCAGCAATCGGATGGAGACCTCGGTCATACTCATCCTGATCGTGTCGGTCGGGGTGGAGGGTCCGAACCACCGGTTGAAGAGCACGACGCTCTTCGGTTTGGGCGCGTCGTTCACGCCGAGAAGATCAATTGTCCCGGTCTTGCCGAGGAATACCTTCCCCATGAATTCAAACCGGTCAAGTGCAGGCCGGCGATTCGATGACATCGCAAACTGCGAATGAATGTTGTCGAAGGTGTCGTACGGCGAACCGGTCATCTTCGTCCCTTTGACAAAGTCCGTGTCGATGACGCAGTTGTTCTCGTTCTCGCCGGTCGTGAGACTGAAGAAGTCGCCATTGAGTGCTGCAACCACGGTGCGGCCGGGGGTCTCCAGTCTGCTCGCCATCGAAGAAGTCTGCTCTCTGCCGAACAACCTGTCGCCAGCTCGTGCCGCTGTGATCGTCAGGTCGGGATTCCTGAGATCGATCTCAAGGACGTGGATCTGCCAGGGGCCGCGCTTGTCAGCAAGGAAATAGTACCAGACGCCCGGACAGACGGTGCGCTGGGTGACGATGCAGTATTTTTCGCGCGGCGCCTCCGCGTTCCCCGAACCCGGCGGAACATACGAGACAAGTCGTGTGCAGGCTGTGCAGAGAAGTATCGTGAGAGAGAGGAGAGCGCGGTTCATGATTCAACGAATTGATGCTCGAGCGTGCCTTCGGTGCTTCGTTTTGAGCAATATAGGTCTCTCCAGCTCACGATTCAAGGCGGGAGATCTTTTTCATTGCACGAGAGCGCCGTGGCACAGACGTACTCCGTGTCTGGAAGCGGCGATGAAACAACAACGCCCCCTTTCGGGGGCGTTGGCGCGCAGCACGCAGCTGCAACAGATTACCGGATGACAACGAGCTTCTGATACGCCGTCTGACCCTTCGAATACTTCAACTGTCCGGTCACAGGATCGTTGTAGTCTTCGG
>DATJQB010000397.1:0-3495 GCA_035506075.1 Bacteroidota bacterium
AACAGATGTGACGCCGAGACATTGTTGACCCGGCCCGAGCTGTCATCCCTCCAGAAATTTCCAAAGTAGATCACTTTGGCAGTATAGAAGAACCGATCGGATAGAAATTCCTTGTAGGCAAGGCTCACGTTGCCGCGATGCGAGCGAACAATCCCGTTCAGCTGGCTCTCAGGCGGCTGAGCGGCTTGCGACAGGCTCTTCCACCAAAAGTAATTCCCGTGCGACCGATCGATGTAGTTGCCGGAGATCGTGAGGCTTTGCGTGGTCGACAAATCGAACTTCAGTTTCGTGAAAACGCTCCAACGATGATAGGCGTCATTTTCCCGATAGCTGTCGTCAACCGTCCGGCTGGCATCGATGAGATAACTCGTTGACCCTGTCTTCCCTGCATACCCCGCTGTCAGGCCGCTGTTGAATCTTGGGATCGTCGACCAATCCCATTCCTTGTACCGTGGTTTGTCATAGTACCCCGAGAAGGCACGGATCCGGAGCTCCGGTGTTGTCGGCGCCTCTTTCGTGATCACGTTGATGACCCCTCCGAGCGCGCTCGATCCGTAGAGTGCCGAACCTGCTCCCTTCACAACTTCCAGACGATCGACAGCGAACATCGGGATGGCTTCCCAGTTAATCTCGCCGGTGTCGCCCGTCAGGTATGGAAGGCCATCGAGGAGAACAAGCACCCTGCTCCCCACTCCCCTGCTGTAGCCGCTCGAGCCGCGAATGTTGACCTGGTCGGAAAGCATGTTGACACCCGGTACATACCTCAGGGCGTCATCAAGCGTGATGTTGTTTCGTTCGGCAATCATCTGCGCTGTCACGGTTGCAACGCTTACCGGTACTTCCTGAAGGCTCTGTTCGCGCCTGCTGGCTGTCACAACGACCGGCTCGGTCTGAAGCGGCACAGACTTGACGGCAAGGTCGAGCCTCGCAACCGCTCCCATCTCGATCCGGACCTGCTCTACAACAAGACGCTGATATCCGATGATTGATGCCACGACGGTATATGTTCCGGGCGGAATGTTGTCGATTCGAAACTTCCCCGACACATCCGATGCCGCGCCCATGAATGTGAAACGAATTGTGATATTGGCCCCAACGATTGCCTGACCGGTCTCCGAGTCCCTGACGGTCCCCTCCAGCGCACCAACCTTGGTCTGGCTGAGGCTCAGCGCGGTCATCAGAATCAGCAGGATGCTATGATAGCAGAGTGCTTTCAAAATGGGGCCGGAGGTGGTTTTCGGAAGTTGACGGTGATGTTCACACCCGGCAGGTAGGAGTTCTCGCTGACGATCACCGGGATGGGGAGCGGCGGCTTGTCAGCCGTTCCGTAGATACCCACCACCCGAAGACTCCCTGCATTGATATCGTTCGCGAAATGCTGCAGGATTCCAACGTATTTGTAAGTACCGGGAGGCAGATTAAATGAGTAAGCAACTGAGTCAACGAAGAACGGAAGATTCTTATCCGTCGCAGGATAGAGGTAAATCGATGGCGGATTCGAGAAGAGACCCGTGAAGATCTTCGCGGAATCGAGAGGATACACTTGAGAAGCGAACAACCAGAGGTTGACGAGGCTGTCCGATGTCGGCCAGGTCCCTTTCTCAAACACGATCGTACCTCCGAAGCCAGGCTGAACAGCCGGAGGCGGTTCCAGGCCGTGATCGCATGAAATGAACGACAGTACAATCGCAGCAAGGAGGAGTTTTTTCATCTTCGCCGGAAAAGTAGCAATAGGCCCATTCAAATGCAACCGGACAGCAAGAAGTGCAAATGATATTGCCGCGAAGCTGCTGCGTGAGCGCAGGTGTTTTCAGGTTGGAAATCCCGGCTCTCTTGCGTATATTTTTTATTCAGAGGAATCTTCCTCGACAATGGCCGCAAAAAGAGCAGGACAATCATGGCGGAGAGCGACTCGATCCCGACTGAACGACAGACGTACGAACAATCGTACGTGAGGTCGTTGTTCAACCGGATCGCTCCCCACTACGATTTTCTCAATCATTTCCTCAGCGTCGGACTCGATATCCGATGGAGAAAAAAGGCTGTCCGGTTGCTTTGGGAGTACGAGCCCAGGACCATCCTCGACGTAGCGACAGGCACTGCCGATCTTGCATTGGAAGCCTGGAAACCGCCGGTCGAGAGAATTTATGGAATTGACCTTTCACCCGGAATGCTGGCTCTCGCGCGGGAGAAGATCAGGCAGCGGGGACTGGAGCATTCGATTCTCGTTGAGGAGGGATCGGCAGAAAGACTCCGTTTCCCGTCCGAGTCCTTTGATGCCGTCATGGTCGCGTTCGGCATTCGCAACTTCTCGGACCTGGAAGGGGGTCTGCGGGAGATGTTCAGGGTGTTGAGACCCGGAGGAGCCATCATGATACTGGAGTTTTCCCGTCCGCGTGCAACCCCTTTCCGGCAGCTGTACTCGTTCTATTTTACACGGGTTCTGCCGAGGCTCGGTGGAGTGATTTCAAAGAGTCCCGAAGCGTACCAGTATCTCCCGAGCACCGTCCAGTCCTTTCCGGATGGAGACGTGATGTCGAGGATTCTCAGTTCAATCGGGTTCATCGGCGGCTTCCGTCACAGCCTGACACTGGGCGTCGCCACAATTTACATCGCAGAAAAGCCTAATCAATAACTTCAGAATAATGATGGAACGAATTATACGTGTTGGCCACAGCCCCGATCCAGATGATGCGTTCATGTTCTATGGACTCTCGAGCGGGAAGGTGAAGCTTGAAGGCATCACCATCCAGCATCACCTGGAAGATATTCAAACGCTCAACGAACGGGCTTACCGCGGAGAGCTCGAAGTAACCGCCATTTCCGCACACGCCTACGCCTTTGTTGCGGACCGGTACTGGGTCATGAAGACCGGCGCGAGCATGGGCGAAGGCTACGGGCCGGTCATCATTTCCAAGAAGTACCGCTCACTCGACGAGTTGGAAGGCAAAACCGTTGCAACACCCGGGGCCATGACCACAGCCACCCTCCTCTTCAAGATTTTTACAGAGGGTATTAAACAGGTCGATATTCCTTTTGACCAGATCATGGATCGCGTGGAGAGCGGGGAATTCGATGCGGGACTGCTCATCCACGAAGGCCAGATTACATATCAACAACAGGGATTCAGCAAGATTCTCGATTTTGGCGAACTCTGGGAGCGGCTGTACGGACTGCCGCTGCCGTTGGGATTGGATGTTGTGCGCAAGGACCTCGGCGAGGAGACAGCGCGCCGGCTTTCACAGGGACTGCGGCAGAGCATTCACTTCGGGTATACACACCAGGCGGATGCAATCCCCTACGCCCTTCAGTACGGCCGCGGGATAGACACGAAGCTGGGCGAGCGGTTCGTGAAGATGTACGTGAGCGAACTGACTATCGACATGGGTGAAAACGGATTGAAAGCCCTTCAGCTTCTTTTCCGGCTCGGAGCCGAACGCGCCGTGATTCCATCCATTCCGGAGCTTGAGCTGTTCTGATCCCTCCCCCCTATCA
>DATJQB010000398.1:0-49718 GCA_035506075.1 Bacteroidota bacterium
CACAATGGTCTTCTGAGGATACGTGACCGTCAGTTGATACGTCGAGCTTGGCTCAGGTCGGAAATGGTTGGCGACGTACGCGTGGATGGGGCTCTCGTAATGGCTGGTGTCCGTGCGGACAAGCAAGGTGTCCCTTAACACCATGGGACCGGAAGGGCCGAGCAGCGTAACGACGGCTCCGGTTACAGCCGGGTCTTGCTTGTTCTGCGCTGGATCGAAACCGGTGACATCGTAGTACTGCGATACCCGAACGAATTGAATGTCCCGGTCGTTCGAGAGAACGGACACGACAACGAGGTCCTTGTCGAGATCCGCTTTTGGCTGAAACGTGTCGTCGCAGCCCGCGAGAAACATGATCAGGATCAGAGAAACGCGAACGAAGCGACTCATATTGTGAGTCCCGTGATCGCAGGCGCTGAGCGGTGGGGGTTGCCGTCGGTGCTGAATTGTGAGGGAATATCTGTTGGGATCAATATAGGAGATTGTAGGATTGAGTCAAGTGAGCGGTTGGTGGGTGGCGTGTAGCTGTCAGCTGTCAGCGCTCAGCGGTCAGCGATGAAAGATCGAATTGCATGTGGTGATCTTCCGAGAAACCTGAAGGGCCGAGTCGAAAGATCAGCGTTCTCCACTCTTCAATTTCTAATCCCCTGCCTCTCATATACCCCATTTTTCTGCTGGAACTTTCTCACATTTTTTAGCATTCTGAATGCCTAACGAGTCTATTCTCTTCTATAGGAACGGTGATTCTATTGAGTAACGGCAATCACAAGCCTTTTGCCGAACGCCTTCAAACGCTGGCGCGGAACCTCTGGTGGACCTGGAATCCCCAGGCACAGGACATATTCCAGGAACTCTCGCCGCTCGTCTGGGAGCGATCAAATCACAGCGCCCTCGAAGTCCTGCACGAAGTATCTCCTACCGAACTTTCAGCACGATTGCACGATCCGGAGTTGCAGAAACGGGTACACCGTGTCCTCGAAGATTTTGAATCATACATGGCCTCCAGCGACACCTGGTCGTCGCATCACGCCCGTAAGCTCTCGAATCCGGTTGCATACTTCAGTGCTGAATTCGGACTTCACGAGTCGCTTCCAATCTACTCGGGCGGACTCGGAATTCTCTCGGGCGATCACACAAAATCTGCCAGCGATCTCGGGATTCCGTTCATCGGAATCAGCCTGTTTTACCGCAACGGGTATTTCCAGCAGCACATCGGTCCTGAAGGCTGGCAGCAGGAGTCGTACCCTGTGTATGACCCGGTTCGACTGCCTCTCGAGCTTGTCACCCGCGAAGAAGGAGGCAGACTTCTCAATTCCGTAGAGATCGGCCACAGCACAATTTATTTCCAAGCCTGGCGTCTGCGTGTCGGACGCGCCACGATTTACTTGCTTGATACAAACCTTCCAGAAAATGACCCGCATTTTCAGGGACTCACCGGACATGTCTACGGCGGCGATGTTGATACGCGGATTGGGCAGGAAATTGTCCTCGGAATTGGGGGCGTCAGGCTGTTGAGATCGATGGGTGTCAATCCTGCGGTGTTCCACATGAACGAAGGGCATTCTGCATTCCTCACACTGGAATTGTTCCGCGAACAGGTCAAGCAGGGAAAGAACGCCGAACAGGCGCGGAAGTCTGTTTCCAGCCGGTGCATCTTCACAACGCACACTCCCGTTCCGGCCGGTCACGACCGTTTCAGCGCCGAACTCATCTACCACACGCTGGGACAATTCTGGACTGAGACGGGAATGACAGCGGGGGAAATGATGGGTTTCGGCCGCATCAATCCTGATGATGAGCAGGAAATGTTCACGATGACGGTTCTTGCACTCAAGATGTCTCGTGCGGCAAATGGTGTCAGCAAGCTGCACGGACAAGTGAGCCGGGAAATGTGGATGGAGCTGTATCCCGACAAGACCGTCGACCAGGTTCCGATCGGCTCCATCACGAACGGGATCCACACGCCGAGCTGGGCAACGGCACAGGCACATGAATTTTGGAACAAGCGCATCGGAATCGACTGGACGGCGAAATTGATGGACCCGCAGTACTGGAAACGTCTTGACGATGGCAATGTCGCAACCGATGCCGAACTGTGGGCTCTTCGCTATGTTCTTCGGAGAGATCTCGTTGAATTCGTACGGCGCAGGCTTCGCATTCAGCATGGAGCATCCGAAGGGGACTCTCCGGATTTCATCGATCGGACGCTCTCTCCGGACGTGTTGACGATCTGCTTCGCGCGGCGATTCGCGACGTATAAGCGCGCACCGCTTGTCTTCCGTCATCTGGACAAGATCATCGAGCTTGCCAACGATCCGAACCGCCCGATCCAGTTCGTGTTCGCCGGCAAGGCTCATCCACGGGACAACGAAGGCAAGCGCTACCTCCAATCAATTGTTGAGATCACACGTCATCCGCAGCTGGCGGGCAAGGTGGTGTTTGTGGAGAATTACGACATCAACGTGGCACGCCATCTGGTCTCGGGAGCGGACGTGTGGCTCAATACCCCCCGCCGCCCTCTCGAAGCCAGCGGAACGAGCGGTCAGAAGACCGTCATTCACGGCGGATTAAACTTCAGCATCCTCGACGGATGGTGGCAGGAAGGATACAAGGAATCCAACGGTTGGGCAATCGGTGATGGAAGCTCCGAGGCCGATCTTGAACTTCAGGACGAGCACGATTCTCTGTATCTCCTCGACATGCTGACGACGAAGATCATCCCCGAGTTCTACAGCCGCAACCAGCTCGGCATTCCGGAGGCATGGATCAGGCGAGTGCGAAGCGCGATGCACAGTCTCGTTCCAGTCTACAATACAGACCGGATGGTTGCCGAGTATTTTTCGAAGTACTACTCGCAGGAGTAAACAACGTAACGATTTGATAACAATGGCCTGAACCGCAAGGTCACTTGCTTCAGCAGAAGCCCGGTTCCGCGATTCTCTTGTTTGTTCGCCCGGGATCCTATGCTTTTTCCGTCCCGGCCATTTGTCATTACAGCATTTCCATTCCGTTGTTTGGTCCTGTAATCGACACGCGGACTTCTTCAGAGGAATGCCCCCTCGCCTCCCACAATGTTCGCTTTGCGTCTGAGAGAACCGTGGTATCGAGGATTTCTGCGTATTGACATTCCGCTTATCAGTGAATATCTTGAGGTGTTTGCATCACAGCGATTCTCATTCCTCAGACAGGGGATGTTCACCGGATGTGATCGCGCAGTTGTGTCGTTGATCGCTCGATCCCATTCCGTCCTACTCGCACTCTTCATTACCACGGCAAACGCATCATGGCCTCGAATTCCGACGGCGGTGTACGAAAACTCGCTGCAATCATGTTCACGGACGTCAAGGATTTCTCCAAGAAGATGGGGGAAAACGAAGTCGCCGCGATGGAGGTTCTGAAGATCCATGATGATGCAATGCGCGAGATCATTGCCCGGAATGCAGGGGTTGTAATCAAATCGCTGGGAGATTCATTCATGGTGGATTTTTCCAGCGCCGTCAATGCCGTCCGATGTGCCATCGAGGTTCAGGAACAATTTCACAAGCATAACATCGACAAGGTGGAGTTCGAAAAGATCCAGGTCAGGATCGGCATTCACCTGGGCGATGTCATGACCATTGGGAATGATCTCTATGGCGACGGCGTGAATATCGCCGCGAGGATCGAAGCGATAACGGAAGCAAACCGGATCTGCGTTTCCGCTGAAATTTACAACCAGGTCAAGAACAAGATGCCGATCCGTGCGTACAGCATGGGATCGATCGACCTGAAGAACATTGCCGAGCCGGTAGATGTCTATGAGTTGCTGCTCGACTCGGTTCCCGGCCTGGGTGAGCCCTCCGAATCAGCGAAAAGTCATCCTACCCGCCGCAAAGCCGATCAGATTGCCGCACAGGAAGAAGAGGAAGCGCAGCGCGTCGAGACCGCCAAGCAGAGGGTGAACGAGGAGGAAGAGCGCGAAAATGCGGAGAAATTGGCACGTGCAAACGAACACTACGCAAAAGCTGAGGAATATTTCAAGTCGGGCGAGCTGACAAAGGCGGAAGATGAGATCAAGGAGATCTACAAGATCGTCCAGATCCACTACGAAGCCCAGATGTTGATTCTGCAGATTGAGGAACAGCGGGCGGTCCGTGATGAAGAAGAACGCCGCCGCCGGGTGAAAGAGGAAAAACAAAGGAAGGAAGATGAGCGTAAGCAGAGAATTCAGAATGTTCTCGACATTGCGCTCGCGTTTGTGGAGAAGGAACAGTATCAGGACGCTCTGACAGCGTTGCAGGAAGTTTATACGCTTGAGCCGAACAACGAACAGGCAAAGCGCATTGAGAAGCAGGTCCAATTTGCAGAAGAAGCGAGGTTGGAACGGCAGAGGCTCGAATCGCAGGCAGAAGAAGAGCGTGTGCGGGAAGAGTCTGCGAAAGCCGAGCGGCTTCGCGCGGAGGAGATTGCCAGGGCGACGCAAGAGAAGGTCCTCGCAGCCCGGAAGGAGCAGCAAAGGGCTCCCAAGATCAAACTCTACATTGCAATCGCAGTTGTTCTCGTACTTGTCGTTGGCGCCGCTGCGGTATTCCTGCTTACCCGCGGCTCGTTGAAGAAGCCGGGGACAATCGCCATCCTCCCGTTTACCACTGCACAGTCAGCCGACTCATACGCCGGGGAAGCTCTCGCGCTGTTCATTAACAACGAAATGAGCAAAGCACCGGGCGTTGCGCTGATTGATCCGGTCAGCGCACATGCCTACGGAGCGAACACAGTGCTCTTGAACAGCCAGGCTTCGACGCTTGGGGTCACGCATGTCATGCGCGGGACAGTTGCTCTTGAAGGCACATCGATCACGGCGAAGATACAGCTCTCCGAAATAGGAGAAGAGAAAGTGCTGTGGGAAACGAACGTTCAGGGTCCAATCGTCGATCTCAACTCGCTCGCCTCGCAAGCAAGCTCCGCCCTTTTCAAGTTCATGGACATGGAAGTCGCGACACATGCGCCTGGCCGAACGACGCAGAGTCCCGAAGCGTTCACGATGTACTTGCGGGGACTCGTGACGTCACTGCAGGCGACGCAGAATGCGAATCTTCAGTCCCGCATGTACCTGGAGAATGCGCTGCGACTTGATTCAGCGTTTGCTCCTGCGAGCTTTGCGCTCGCGAAGGTGCTGCTGGACGGATACCAGCTGTCCGGCAAGAATGACAGCGCGTTGCTGAACAACGCCGCGTCGCTGATCCAGGAAAATGTGAAGGCTGATCCGACGAGCGCCACAGCCCATGCCTACCTTGCTCGTGCATTCAGGTACAAGGGACTGTTCGACAGGGCACGAACCGAAGTTGCCGCCGGTCTTGCTGCTCAACCCAATAATGCCGCGTGCTTCCGCGAGTCCGCCCTCCTGTCGCTCATCCAGGGAAACCCGGATGATGCCGTTGCTCTTGCCGAGTCCGCCCTGAAATTTGACCCGATGCACTATCGATCCCACGAGGTGAAGGGGCTCGTCGAGATCTTCAAAGAACAAAACGAAGACGCTGCGAAACAGTTCGAGCAGGCATCAAGACTTTCCGGACCCGAAGTCGATTCGCTGTTGACAGTGACGTACAAGTTCAGGGTCTGGATTTCAATTGACCAGGAAGACCAGATACTGCCGTTTTGCCAGCAGCTCCTGGAGCGCTCGGACGATCGGGGAAAGATTTTCTTGTACTACCTGATGGGACGGGCGTATTCACTGAAGGGGAAGTTGAAAGAATCATCGGCAAGTCTCGAACAGGGATGCACGCTAGCGGAACAGGTTGTTGACAAAGATCGCAGAGACGCTGCGTCATATGCAACGTATGCTCTGCTCGAGGCGCGCCTTGCGAAAAATCCAAAGAAGGCCGTTCAGCTCGCGGAACAGGCGGTGGTTCTCGACTCGACATCTGCGCGGATGCATTATTGGAAAGCACGGGTCCACGCGATCCAGAGGGACATCCCCGGCGCGGTGCGCGAGCTTTCGAAGGCAATTTCACTCCAGTACAGCTTCCCGGAAATTCTCGACGCCGACTTCCTTTCAATCTGGCAGGACCCTCAGTTCAAGTCCGTGATTGCCAGGAAGTGACTGTCGTTCAAGGCGAGCAGGTCGTCCACACTGATCGAAGCGTCGGTCACCCGCCTGGGCGCTCGTCAGGGGTTGATCCAGTAGGTGAGTTTGAGAGAGTAGACATTATCCGGCGTCATCCGCATCAGTCTCCGCACATCCCGGTCAAAAGAAAAATCCCCCCTGTTTTCGTTATCCATTTTTTCGTTCGTCCAGACGAAGTAGAGTGTTGAGCCCGGGAGGTATTCCCATCTGAACACAACGTTTGCGCGGACGGATTTGAAATTGAAATCAGGATCGCTGATCGAGAACGCGGGAATTCTGCCGCCCGGCCCGTCGGGAGTAACAGAATAGACGCCATCGGAGAGGCTGATGCGCGAAGCCCCGTCACCGTAGCGGTTGAAGTCGAACGTACCCGGTTGGGCGAGCTCTCCGATGCGTGAGTACGCACCGGTGGAGAGAAGCGGCTGCAGATAGAGCTGGAGACTCATCCTTGGCGTAAACGTCCAGTTCATCCTCAGGGTTGTCGAGAGTTGTTTTTGATCGATGACGCCGAAGATATAGCGCGTGCCGTAGGTGCTTGTCGCATATGGATCTGTTACAGCGTCGATGTATTGGGCAGCGCCGTGAGTTCGGGCGTAGTCGAGCGTGAGGCTCGTTGTAAAATTATGCGACGCCTTCCAGTTGAATGCAAGTTCTTCTGTGTACAGCCAGCCTCCCGACTCCCCCCTTCCTGCAGTCATTGTTGCCGTCCCGTAGAACGGTTCCCTCGAATCGCTTGAAAGCGAGAAGACCAGGCTCCTGCTTCTCAGGGATTTCATAAGCGGGCCGCCGCGCGCATGCTGATCGTCGAACGATTCCCCATTGTATGCAAGTGTCAGGTTCGCTGTCCAGTAATTCAGGTGCTGCGCCCAAACGAAAAGCCTCAGCCCCTCGCCGATCATCGTCCCGCCGAAATCATACTCACGCAGATAGGCTCCGGTGAGTCCTTTGGAGCGGATGATGCCCTCTGGCTCATACCATTCGTAGCCGAAGTATAAATGTCCGTTGATGAAATCCGCGTGCGTGAGATACCCGGCGTCGTTCGTTTCAAAACCGGGACTGATAGCTCCAAGTGCAGCGTCGAAAATCCAGTTGCCAGTGACCTTATCGAGCCAGATCCGCGAGGCCCATCCGGAAAGCGACGTAGCTGACGAATCGACTCCCAGATATCCCGCGTCGGGACGCTGGAAATAGTGTTGAGGGGAGAACTGAAGATTTGTGATCCTTTCTTTCGATCCCGCCACACTCGATGCGCCAGCCCACCCCGTGAGAACCCAGACTTTCTTCTCATCGAGGAACGACCATCCATCGACGCCGAGGGACAACGCACGATCGTTCAGCAGTTGTTTCATCTGGCTGTCCCTTACGTTTCGCTCGACAACCGTTCCCAGGAACCCCACTGCCTGCCGCGCGTCGTTGAACTCCTTGAGTGTACGGACAACGCCATACAGTGTCAGCGGCTCAATCTCGTCTCTGAATCGTACTCCCGCGGAGTCCACATCCCCATATTCCCTGTCCGTTACAGCTCCGAGGGCTGCAAACGACCATGTGTTTGTGATTTTCCCGCTCACCTTGGCAGCGCCGAGAATGGTCGTCCGGTCCGGGAGATCGACAAATCCTTCGTGGCTCACCGACCCCTGGGGTGCTCTTCCTATTCGTCTGCTGTAGAAGAATGATGGATCTGACCAGTCGAAATCCTGAAGCAACGCTGCGCCGCCGCGTCCGAAGTTGAGGATGGTTGAGCCTTCGATGAAGAAGGGGCGTTTTTCCTGGTAGTACGTTTCGTACGCTGTGAGGTTGACGACAGCCGGATCCACTTCGACCTGCGCAAAATCGGGGTTCAGCGAGAGGTCGAGTGTGATATCGCCTGTGAGCCCGACCTTTGCGTCGGCGCCGACGTTCATCGGATAGCGTCGTTGATTCTTAAAGGGATCGCTGCGGTTTGTATTGAACGCGTCGACGGCGGGTTGCTGGATGAACTTTCCTGTCGCAGTGGCATACGGCAGGAGTTCGATCCTCGACGGCGGCTGGATTTGTTCGATGCCGGCAAGTTGTATCCAACGCGAGACGCGGACACGGTCAGTTCGCGGATGGAGAACGAGATACGACTCTTCATTGCGTCGTTTGATTCCCCTGTAGATTTCGATTCCCCACACATAGTGATCGGATTTGGAGAAGCGCAGTTGTGAGAAGGGGATCCGAAATTCTGCTGACCAGCCCCACGGCTCGCGCGAGGTTGCCACATCCCACACACCATCCCAGCTGTCGTCGGTTTGCGTATCGTTCGAGAAGGTCCCGTCCTTCACTGCCCCGACCGGGTTGACAATGAAATATACCGCGTTTCGTCTGTCGTGCGCAGCGTCGATGCCAATGCCGACTTCATCCGACTCAGAGTCCTGGTCGCGACGAGCAAGCCTGCCGATGATGGAATCAGGTTGAGCATCATAGAGTTTGACTGCGACGTAGAGGGCGACGTCGTCGTAGGCAATCCATGCTTCCGTTCGTTGTGAGGACGGTTTGCCTTCATCTGGTGCCCGCTGAACGAAGCGCGTTTCCCCCGGGCGATTCCAGACCGTTTCAGTCAGCTTGCCGTCGATCCTGACAGGTTCAACAAGGCGGATTGCTGTGATGGAACGCGCGGAGTCCGGTGTGGGCTGGGCCATCGCGGCGCATGGGAGGAGGAGCAGGCCACACTGAATGGTCAGGACTGAGCGGGCGAGAAGCATGAATGAATCGGGAGTGTCCGAATGTGCTGGGGGGAAGAATATTCGTAGAAATATTGCGAATACGATTCCGAAAAGCAAGAGGATTGTTGAAACTGCAAATTGATCGGGAGCGATCAGGTTCGCAGATTCTTATGCACCATGGTGGCTTGCGGAGTGTGAGATTTGCTAGGCGAGGCAGGGGAGGTGACGAAAAACAGGGAAGGGTCTCGGCAAATCTTTGCAGATTCGCGCCAATCGAATGTACCGTTTAAACCGTCCCCGCGGAGGCAGGATAAATGAGCCGGGGGAACTCATCCACGCAATGCTCCACAATCTCCCTCACTGCCGGCGACGGCAACTCCCCTACGGTGAAATCGCGCGCTGGAATCTCGATCTGTATCGTCTCGCGCGGCACTACTCCATACAAGTCGTTGCTTGCATCGAGCAAAAGCTGCGGTGTCATCTTGTGCGAGTCGTACTCCGGACAGGCAGCACTTGGCCTCAACTTCGTCACCCGCAGTTCGTTTGCCGTCGTGCTCGCATCGATGAACACCACCGTCCGATAATGAGCAAGCGTCACCGCCATCTCGGGCGTGAGCTGCGGCGCAGTCAGACACTCGACCCCGGGATATCTCTTCTCGATGAGCTCTGCAGCATACACACCCGCCGCGTCATCGCGACGCAGCGTGTTCCCATACCCTATGACAAGTGTCCGGTTCATCGGGATACGAGGGCAACGACTTCACCGCAGCTGTTAAGCACTTCAAGCTGCATCGCCATCTGTCCCAGCGCATGCGTCGAGCACGAGAGACATGGATCGTAGCAACGAATGCCGGCTTCAATCCGGTTCAGGATCCCTTCCGTGATCTTCCCCTTCTTTCCGTCAATGTAATGCGTGGCGATCTGACGAACGGTGCGATTCATCGCCAGATTGTTCTGCGCCGTGGCGATCAACAGGTTCGCTTTTTTGATCGAGCCATCCGGGTTCACCCAATAGTGATGAAAAAGCGTCCCGCGCGGCGCTTCGCTGCAACCGATGCCCTCCTCCTTGTTGACACTTGCCTGGGCACGGATGTTCTTCCCAAGGATCGCCGGGTCACTCAGAAGCATTTCGGCCTTCTCGACTGTAAACATAAGTTCGATCAGCCGTGCGTAATGATAGTAGAACGAATTGTTGACAACCCCGACATTGCCGCTCATCTCCTTGAAGACGCGCCGCTCAGCTTCCGCCAGCGGAGTTTCGATGTAGTCGCAGATGTTCACACGCGCTAACGGTCCCACCCTGTACATTCCATTCGGATAATCAAACGGCTTGTAATACGGAAACTTCAACCAGGTCCACGGCTCGGTCGCTTCACCGAAGAGATCAAAGAATTTTCTCGGATCGATCTGATCGGCAATCGTGTTGTCGTTGCCGTCCTTGATCCGGAGCGAACCGTCGTAGTATTCCAGCCCCCCGTTCTTCGACACGAGACCGACAAGCAGCGAACGGAAATTGCCGAACTGGGGGATATCATTCTTATACTCTTCATGAATCTTCTTCAGAATCTCCAGCGCCAGCTTGACGGTTCCCCGGGCTTCAGGGATGCACTCGAGCAGGTATTCGCGCTTCGCCGGATCCAGCGGATCGCGCACGCCGCCCGGCACCATCCCCGGAGTGTGGATCTTCCTTCCGCCAACGATCTCGATGATCTCCTGTCCGAATTTCCGGAGCCGGATTCCCCGCCGCACAAGTTCCTTGTCATGCGCCATCAATCCGAACACATTGCGCTTGGAAGGATCAGAATCGAATCCAAGCAGAAAATCTGGTGAAGAAAGATGGAAGAAACTCAACGCATGCGATTGCATCCACTGTGCGAGCGTCAGCAAGCGTCTCAACTTGTCCGCTGTCTCCGGTATGTCAACGGCAAGAACTTCATCTCCCGCCTTGGCGGAAGTGACGAGATGGCTGGCCGGACAGATGCCGCAAATGCGGGCAGTGATGCCGGGCATCTCCCACAACAGACGTCCTTCGCTGAACTTCTCAAAACCGCGGAACTCGTTCACATGAAATCGCGCGTCCGTCACATCCCCGTTGTTGTCCAGCTGAACGGTGATTTTCGCGTGCCCCTCAATCCTGCTGACGGGCTCTATCGTTATCGTCTTGGACATTGTGCTCTCATCTCATAAAACTGTTCATGTCATTGCCACGGACTCAATCGCCGCGGAACTCTCATCCAAACCGCATATACGCCGTCGGAAGCATCGGCTTCTTCCCCTGCAACAGATCATTGACGGCATGCCAGATTTCGTCCGCAGTGGGGGGACAACCATGCAGGAAGGCGTCGACTTTGATGACCTCATGCAGCGGCATGGCCTTCGCAAGAAGCATGGCAATCGTTTGGTGTTCATTCGGGACCTGGTTGTTCTTGTCCGCAAGCTCCACGTACGCGCGATGCTCAATTTCGTCTTTGCCGAACCTGTTCCGAAGCGCCGTTACGTTTCCCGTGGTTGCGCAGTCACCGAACGAAACCACCATCCTCGAATTTCTGCGGATGACGTGCGCGAGTTCCTCATTCTCCACATTCGTTACAGCCCCTTCAACAAGCGTCACGTCGACGTTGTGAGGAAACTCTTTGATGTCGGCAAGCGGTGAGTACACAAGTTCCATCTTGTCCGCCAGCTCGAGAAGTCGTTCGTCCATATCAAGGAAGGACATGTGACAACCTGAACAACCTCCCAGCCATGCTGTGGCAACACGTGGTTTCATAAGCGCCTTATCTTTCTGATTGCTGACCGTAGTCTCCATGCTGCTATTCCTCCTCGTGAGCGCGACTGATCCATTCCTTCTTGTTACGCGCCGTCACGATGTATTTGAGGAACCCTCGTTCCTTCTGCATCTCGCCGACAGTCATTCCCTTCTCAAACAACGCGCCTGTCGGGCAGACGCGGACACATTTCGCGCATCCCGTGCAGGAGTCCGACATCCCCCACGGCTGATTCAATCCCGAAATGATCTCACACGTGATGCCGCGGCCCCCGATGTCCCACACATGCGCCCCTTCGACCTCATGGCAGACCCGGACGCAGCGGGTGCAGAGAACACACCGGTTCTGGTCCATCACGAATTGTCTGTGCGTAGCGTCGATCTTTTTGTCGGGGTACAGATAGGGGAACCGCACATAGTCCAGACCGACCTCATACGCGAGATTTTGCAGCTCACAATAATTGTTCACGACGCAGACCGCACACTGATGGTTGCCTTCCGAAGCGAGCAGCTCCACGATCATGCGTCTGTACTTCTTCAGGCGCTCGGTGTTGGTGTGAACGACCATGCCTTCTGTCGGTTTGGTGGTGCATGCCGGCTGAAGCTTGGGAGACCCGGCGATTTCCACAAGACAGAGCCGGCAGGCTCCGAACGTGGACAACCCCTCGAGGAAGCAGAGTGTCGGAATGTGGATCTTATGCTCCCGGGCAATCTGGAGAATCGTGTCCGAATCCTGGGCGCTGAACGTCTCACCATCGATCGTAAATGTGATAATTGCCATATGCTATGCCCTCTCCCTCTTTGTGCCGGCACCATCGGCCACTTCAACAAAACCTTCCGATTGTTTCAGCTTGGCAGCATATTCGTCACCGAAAAACCGAATGCTTGAAAGTACCGGATTGGGAGCAGCCTGGCCCAAACCGCACAGGCTTGTTTCCTTCACCATCAGGCAGAGTTCCTTCAGAAGATCGTAGTCCTCGAACGTGGCCTCTCCCGAAGTGATTTTCTCGAGGAAACCGTGGATGTGCTTCGTGCCGACACGGCACGGGATGCACTTCCCGCACGACTCGTCCATCGAGAACTCCATGAAGAACTTCGCGACCTCGACCATGCTCGCGGTGCTGTCCATGACGATCATGCCGCCGCTTCCCATGAACGATCCCACTGTCGCGAGCGATTCGTAGTCCACAGGAAGATCGAGATGTTCTTTCGGAATGAAACCGCCCGACGGTCCTCCCGTCTGAGCCGCCTTGAACTCCGTTCCCTCCGGCGTACCACCGCCGATGTCGAAAATCACCTTGCGCAGCGGAACTCCCATCGGTACCTCGATGAGACCCGTGTTCCGAACGTTCCCTGCCAGGGCGAACACCTTCGTTCCTGCGCTCTTTGGTGTGCCGATACCCGAAAACCACGAGCTGCCCCTGTTGATGATCGGCGCGATGTTCGCAAACGTCTCAACATTGTTGATGAGCGTGGGCATGTCCCACAACCCTTTTTCGCTCGGATAAGGCGGACGAGGACGCGGTCTCCCGCGCCGACCCATGACCGATCGAAGCAGCGCTGTCTCCTCACCACAAACAAACGCCCCGGCTCCAATCCGGAGATCGATCCGGAAATTGAACTGCGATTCGAGAATTCGGTTGCCCAGCAATCCCGTTCGCTCCGCCTGCTTGATCGCAATCTTCAGCCGCTCGATCGCCAGCGGATATTCCGCTCTCACGTAGATGAACCCCTGTCCGGCTCCAACAGCATATCCTGCGATCGCCATCCCCTCGAGGATCCGGTGCGGATCTCCCTCGAGCACACTGCGATCCATAAACGCCCCCGGATCGCCTTCGTCTGCATTGCAGACCACGTACTTCTGTTCCCCCTTGTTCTTGCGGACAAGCGACCATTTCAATCCCGTCAAATATCCTGCACCGCCGCGCCCGCGCAAACCGCTTTTGCGAATCTCTTCGACAACTTCGTCCGGCGACAATTCCGACAACACCTTGCCGAGAGCTTCGTACCCACCGTTCGCCACGTACTCATCGAGACTCTCTGCGTTGATGCGTCCCATATTCTCGAGGACAACCTTGTACTGCGATGCGAAAAACGGCGATGACAAATCCAGCATGTGCTCTTTCACCGGCCGGCCGCCGGCTATGTGCTCTGCCACGATTCGTTTGGCCATGTCGGGTGTTACCCGCTGATACAGCGTGTTGTCCGTCTGGACATACACGAGTGGTCCTTCGCCGCAAAGTCCGAGGCAGCCCGTGCCGAGCACCTCCACAGTCTTGGTCAATCCCTGCTCCAACAGCGCCGCCTTGAGCGCCTCACGCGCGGCATCGCAGCCGCTTGAGACGCATCCTGCCGAAGCACAGTACAGGATCCGGTGCGTGAACTGTGATTGGCGCGCTTTCTCTTTTTCCGCGAGTTCGCGGAGATCTTCAATCGTCATGCTGCTGCCTCCGCTGGCTCATCCTGCCAGTGTTTGACTCGTTTCAGTGATTCATCGACCGTGAGCTTGCCGGCGACAGCATCATCGAGCACAGCAACCGGCGCCAAGCCGCACGAACCAACACAGCGCGCGGAGATGAGGGAGATCTTCCCGTCTTTCGTCGTTTCGCCGAACTTACAGCCGCACTGATGTTCCACCACTTTTTGGATTTCTGCAGCCCCCTTCACATAGCAGGCAGTCCCTGTGCAGAGGACAAATGTGTGTTTTCCCTGCGGCTTCAGGCGGAAGAAGTGATAGAACGTCGCGACTCCGTGAACCCGGCTCAGCGGAAGCTTCAGTTTGTGAGCCACATAGACGAGCAGATCGTCTTCGAGATAGCCGAAAATGCCTTGAGCAACGTGAAGAATCTCAATGAGAGCATCACCGCTCCCCTGATGCTTGGTGATCGCTCGATCAAGCAGTTTGAATCTGTTATCGCCGCTTGGATGGGCGGCTGGTTTCTTGTTCTCGTTTGCCATAGGAATGAGGTTTCGTCTCGTGATCAGTGATAACGGCCGTCAGTGAGAAGACCGCTCAAACACTGCGCATGGGATAATCGGCCTCCATGCCCCGGTGGACATAGCTGGAACCGATCAAGAATACAAATAGAAATCCGCGGAATAGAACTCCGGGGAAGAAAATTGAAGTGATCGCAACTACTTTGCTGTGGAACGAGGCTCTTTCGACGCAGACATCAGAAGAAGTATCTAACAACCGACAACAATCAGCGAAATCTACTTCTGAAACATTCAGAGAAATCAGTCCGACGATATTCTGTGATCGTGAAAGCTCGCGCATTGTTCCTCATCACTTCCGTGGAAATCCACGGTCCTATCGTGTAGGAAATCCGGCAATATCGGTGCCAATTGATTCTCTGCCTTTTTCGTGCGAAAACACGTTCGGGCTTCCAGCACATGAGAAGATTCAACAAATCGATTTGCAGAATCGTGAATGGACTTCAAATACTTGCCAGTACGCAAAAGTGATGTGTGTGAAACAACTGGAAGGAAACGACTCAATCGCAAGAGGGAACGAAATGAGGCGGGAATCAGCGAATAGCTTCGAGCACCTGCGGAACGACTTCATACTTCTTGAATGGCGGCATGAGATACGCACCTGCAACGAGATGGCAGGCGTCGCGAAGAAACTCTTTGGTCAACTCAACGCCGAGCAGCGATGCCCGTTCTCTCGAGCCACGAAGTTTCTCGCGTATGTTCTCGGGGATATTCATGCCGGGAATTTCGTTGTGAAGAAATTCGGCGTGACGGTAACTCCGGAGAGGAAGAACACCCAGCATGATCGGAATCTTCCACTGCTCCGTCTGCCGGACAAACTGCTCCAGTGTTTTCATTTCATACATAGGCTGCGTAAAAATGATATGCGCCCCAGCCTCGATTTTTTTGGACAGACGTTTGATCTCACGATCCATGTCCCCCGCCTTGGGGTTTGCTGCACATGCGATCAGGAACGATGTCCTCATCTCGATGGAGTTGCCCATAAGATCCTTCCCCGAGTTCATAGCACTGACGGCACGGATGAGCCCTATGGAATCTATATCGAACACGGATGTCGCGTGGGGATAATCTCCAACACTCGTCGGGTCTCCCGTGATGCAGAGAATATTCCTGAGTCCCAGAGAATGAGCGCCGAGTAGTTCGGCTTGCAGACCGATCATGTTCCGATCGCGCGTCGTCAGGTGTGTGACCGCTTCGATGCCTGTCTCGCGTTGCATCAGATGCGAAAGAGCGATGGGACTGATGCGAAGGCGCGCCCGCGCGCCATCAGTCAGGTTGATCGCATCGACGCCATGGTTGTGGAGGTAGCGGGCCCCGTCAAGGACAGAGGACATGTCGAGTCCGCGCGGAACGTCAAGCTCAACCGTAACGAGAAACTTCTTGCCGATGTTGCGTGCAAACAACGAAGGCGTATCCGGTCCAGTCTCTGCGGACGGCACCTCTTTCGCCTCTCCTTTTCGCTCCACCGCGGGTGCACCCGGTTCCTTCACGGAAACAGCGATGCCGGGATCACCTGAAAGCTCATCGAGCGTTTTGCGCATCGCCCTGATATGTGCCGGCGTCGAGCCGCAGCACGCGCCGATGAGGGTCACACCCGCCTGAACAAGCTCGCGGGCATATGCGGCAAGATATTCCGGGCTCGTGTGATAGACCGATCTGCCATCCTGCAGCGTGGGGATGCCTGCCGCAGGCTGGGCAGAGAGTATGACGCCATCCTTGTACATCGTGCGGATGATGCTGAACATCCTCTGCGGTCCGACGGTACAGTTAGCACCGATAACGTCGACACCGCGTTCAAGCAGGTGTTCGACCACCTCGAGCGGGAACGATCCTGCCAGAATGGAACCATCCTCGGGGAATGCCTTCTGGGCGACGATGGGAATGTTCGTGAGACCTTTGGCCGCCGCAATCGCCTCATCAAGCTCATGAAGGCTGACAAACGTCTCGAGGATGAGAAGGTCAATGCCGGCGCCGAGAAGAATTTCAATTTGTTCGGTGAACGAATCGCGCGCCTTCGACAGCTTGATTTTCCCAATCGGCTCGAGAAGTTTTCCTGTCGGACCGACTGATCCTGCAACGTAGACGCTGTCTCCCGCTGCCCGCCTGGCGATTTCAACCGCAGCTCGATTGATGTCGTTGATTTTGTCTTCGAGATGGTACTGGGCGAGTCGGAATCGGTTCGCAGAGAAGGTGTTCGTCTCGATGATCTCAGCGCCGGCATCGATGTACTCCTGATGAATGCGCTGAACGACAGCAGGGTTCTTCAGGTTCTGGATCTCGTGCGGACGCACGCTGTCGTCGTACTGATCCAGCAGCGTCCCCATGGCGCCGTCGCACAGGATCGGTCCCTGTTTCAACCGTGTTCGGAAATCAATCTTCAATCGTTCTCCATCTCAAGACGTTTTCTACCTGCCGGCGGAGTCACGTGCAAACACAACCACACTATCGAGCGAGACGCCGGACTTCCGGACAACAAGCACGGCCCTCACGGAATCCCCCACCTCAAGCGCTCGCAGCATCGCACTGTCTGCAACCGTGAACGCCATCGTCATCGCCTTCATGTAATGAGGAATATCATCGTGGGCCAGCACGATACGGTTTTGTGAAGGTTCGAGCTCCATCACGAGTCCCTTGACCGCGAACCTCCGCGGTGAATCCGCGGCGTCTTCATGGCTCCGGCACCCGGCGATAACAATGAGGGACGCGAGCATCAGAAGCACCAGCAGCCGGTCGCATGTGCGGAGTTCGTGCATGGGGAATTACAGGCGGGCGATCAGCGTTTCGGCTATCTGCACTGCGTTCGTCGCCGCTCCCTTGCGGATGTTGTCCGACACAATCCAAAGGTTAATACCGTGGGCGACGGTTTCGTCCATCCTGATCCGCCCCACGAAGACTTCGTCTTTGTCGAACGCTGTCAGCGGCATGGGATACAGATTCGAGGAAGGATCATCCTGCACAACAATCCCCGGTGCACTCTTTAAAAGCTCACGCACTTCCTTCACACTACAGGGTTTCTCAAACTCGATGTTCACCGATTCGCTGTGCCCTCCCATGACAGGCACTCGCACTGTTGTGGCAGTGACTGGGATATCGGCTTCCATGATCTTCTTCGTCTCCAGCTTCATCTTCAGCTCTTCTTTCGTATATCCATCGTCGAAGAAGACATCGATGTGTGGAAGGCAGTTGTAGGCAATGGGATGGGGAAACTTCTTCTCCCGGAGCGGACGCCCGGCAACCTCATCCTCAAGCTGCGCCACAGCCCTCTGCCCGGCTCCTGTGACGGATTGATACGTCGACACAACGACTCGTTTGATCGTGAACCGGTCGTGGAGAGGCTTCAGGACAACCACCATCTGTATCGTTGAACAATTCGGGTTGGCGATAATCCCTTTGTGGTTGAACGCCTGGTGGGGATTAACTTCCGGGACGACAAGCGGCACGCCGTCATCCATGCGGAACGCACTGCTGTTGTCGATCACCACGGCGCCTGCCGCAGCGGCGTGCGGAGCAAACTCCTTGCTCACCCCCGCCCCGGCCGAAAACAAGGCGTACTGGATGCCTTTAAATTTCTCCGCTGTGAGCTTCTCGACATTCACGGGTTTTCCCTGGAACGTCACCTGCTTCCCGACAGAGCGCTCGGACGCGAGCGGCAGTAACCGGTTCACGGGGAAATGCCGCTCCTCGAGCACCCGGATCATTGTTCTTCCAACGAGCCCCGTGGCTCCCACCACGGCAACATCATACAATTTCATTCGGTCCATCTCCCCCATCGTTACAGCAATTGGTCGATCGCCTGCCTGTCACGGATGACGCGCACCTTTTCTCCGTTGACGAGAATTTCCGCCGGACGCAGACGGGCGTTGTAGTTCGAACTCAACGAAAATCCATAGGCTCCCGCCGTCATCACGGCGAGGAAATCGTCCCGTTTCGCCTTGTTGATGAGCCGGTCACGAGCGAGAAAATCGCCCGTCTCGCAGATCGGGCCGACAACATCGACCCTTTCGTGTTCGTACGTCTGCAGCTTCAGCGGAACGATCTGATGATATGCACTGTAAAGACTCGGACGGATGAGATCGTTCATCCCCGCATCCACAACAACAAATCTCTTGAGCCCGTTCTCTTTCGTGTAGAGGACCTTTGTGAGCAGGATCCCTGCATTGGCCACAATAGAACGCCCTGGCTCGAACCAGAAGGTGCAGCCTGTTTCCATGAGAACCGGGAGAACAGCTTCAATGAACTGGTTCAACGGAGGCACGGCAGTGCCGTCCATTTCCTGCGGCAGTCCCTCGCACGATACCGCGTTCAGATATTGCACGCCGAACCCTCCGCCAAAATCGATGTGGCTGATCGCCAATCCCGATTCGCGCAGGGTTTTTACCATTGCCGCGAGAAAACGCGCCGACTCCACAAACGGCTCGATCTTCGTAATCTGCGAACCGATGTGCGCATGAACACCGATAACTTCGACGTTCGGAAGCTTGGCTGCGTACTGGAACAGGCCCAGGGCTTCTTCCGCAGGAACACCGAACTTGTTTTGCTTCAACCCGGTGGTGATGTACGGATGGCTCTGCGCGTCGATGTCGGGGTTCACCCTGATCGTGACCCGGGCCTTGACACCGAGCCGCAGTGCGATCAGCGAAACAACCTGAAGTTCCTGTGCAGATTCCGTGTTGATGGAATAGATCTCGTTCTTCAGCGCATACTCAATCTCATCATCCCGCTTTCCCACACCGGCAAATGTGATGTGTTCCGGCGGGAAACCCGCCTTCAGCGCAAAATACAATTCGCCCGATGAAACAACATCCGCACCTGCCCCTTCCTGCGCGAGGATCTTCAGCAGCGAAGCGTTGGCATTCGCCTTCAATGCATAACAGACCAGATGGTCCGTTCCTGAGAGCGGCGCGTCGAGCGCCCGGAAGTTGGCAAGCAGTTGATTGCGGCTGTAGACATAGAGCGGCGTACCGAACTCCTCAGCAAGCTCTGACAACGGCACGTCCTCGCACAACAACTCATGCTCCTGATAGCGAAATGCGTCCACAAGACTCCTGTGTGATCATGAATGTGAAGAAGCAAAATGCCGGACCACGGCTTCCGAGATCTTGTCCGGGCCGAAACGAAACGCGTCGACGGCAGGCAATCCTGTTCTTGCGTTGATCTCTTCCGCTGCCGTTCGCGATTCGTCGTCCGTCAAGCCGACGGAATTGAGGCCGATCGCGACAACCTTCGACTTCCGGAAATACCCGACAACTGCCTCATGGAACCGGATGATGTCGTTCAATTCCGGCAGCGGTAGACCGTAATCGTCTTTCAATCTCGCGGGCTGGTGACAGAGAATCATCGCGTCGGGCATGGTCCCATGAATCAATCCAAGCGTCACACTCGAATATCCCATGTGCGTCAGCGATCCCTGCCCCTCGACGAGAATGTACTCGTATCCCTCCGCAGCCGACTGATCCACTTCCCGCTCAATCGCTCCCGCGATGTAATCGCCGATCAACGAATCGACGGCAACGCCCCGCCCCCGGATCATGATCCCGGTCTGGCCGGTGGCAACGAAATCCGTGTTCAATCCGCGACGCACAAGATCCTTGTGGACCTCAAGCAGCGTCGTCATCTTCCCGATGTTACAGTCCGTGCCGACAGTAAGGATAACCTTTGCCTTGCGGTTTCTCCACGTTCCCTTCGCGACAATCTCGGATTCCGGAGCGACCTTCCTATAATCTGTGATCGTGACGTCGTTTTCCCGCGCGAGCGACACGAACTCAGGATCATCACTGAGGATCGTGTGTAGTCCGCTCAGGATATGCAGCTTCGCCTGAAGAGTACTGCGAATAATCGTCCGCCATTCATCAGGCAGGCGTCCCCCCGAAGGGGCTATTCCTATAAGAAGATGCGTCGGCTTGAGCTGTAACCCCGCCTCCAGGTTCTTTACAACCGGAATCGTCCCACCGTAGCCCAGGACTTGCTGGGCTGTCATCCCGCACTTTGTGCTATCGATGATCCCTGCAACTTCGCCGGGCAGATAAGCGATCGCCCCGTTGGCTGTTTTGGACTTCAGAGGGCTGAAGCGCCCTTCTGCGAGAGCGAGTATTCGTCGTTGCATAAGCAAAACGTCAGGTCAAGAGAAGCGCAGCCGCTCCAATGCATCATCACGCAATCAAACCGGGAGGGCTGTCCGGTAACGGGGGATGATTGCCAGGGCTACACAACTGCGGTGAGCAATAGGAGTACTTACCAAAAAATGACCAGAAACTCAAGGTATTTTGCCTGGCACGACCTTTGCTGAACGGCTTGCCCATTCTCTTGTGCGGAATTCTCGTTTTTGATTTTTACAATCAACACTGCTATCTTTGCTGAACTTTCCTGCCACCGACACCGCCTGCAGCGGAGACTGAAACATGAAATGTCCCAAGTGTGGTCATGAACAAGCGGACGTTTTTTCTCAGTGCCAACAATGCCGTTATATCTTCATCCCCGCGGATCGCTCTGCAAAGGGAGAAGGAACTCAGATATCCTTGGCTCCTTCTCCGGCCCCACGCGGCCCATCAATCACCGCGCTGCTCGGCGCAATTGCCCTTGCCATTCTTCTCGGCACGCTTCTCTGGTGGCTTTGGTCTCCTGAAGGATTGCCACTGCCGGACAATGCCTACGTCAACCAAAAGCATCACTTCGCAATGGCATCTCCGCCGGGATGGATAGCCCTCAGTCAGGACAACTATCACGACATGATGCAGCAGCTCGGGAACCGGCTGCCGAAGAGTCTGCAGGATGGATTGTCAAGCCGGCGCATCGAAGTCGGTTTCATCAAGATTCTCGACGAGCCAAACTTCTCTCCCAGCGTCAATGTCGTGGTGATGCAGACCGAGATGCCCGAGCTGGACGAGAAGGCGCTTCAGGAGGGATCAGAAGCGTTGAGCGAGGAGTACAAGAAGGTGCTCAATTCGTTCAAGATGGAAAGTGCGGAACTTGTCACTGTCGATGAGCTGACATCGGCCCGCTTCAATAGCAGGGGCGAGTTGAAACTCAATGTCGCGCCCGTCGCGGCGCAGGAACCTGGCCCCGCCACGTTTGTCGACCCGTCGACGGCGCAATGGAGGACCTTTGATCTGCGAATCATTCAAACGCTCGTCCCGGGCAAGCGGCGCGCGTACATCGTGACATGCACATCCGAGGCACAGCAGAGCAAGGAGTACAAGCGCGCCTTCGACGACGTCGTGGATTCGTTTCGCGTGCTCGAAAGACCTTCGAGATTCGGACCGGTTGTGATGGGAGGAATTCAGGGGGGATTGATTACAGCGCTTGCGTATCTCCTGTACTTCATCGTCACCGCGCTTGCAGCGCTCATCAGGCGCTGATCACGGGCGACGAGGGTCTTTACGCCCGGGGATGGAACGTGCGATGAACTTCCTTGAGGTACTCCCTGTCGATGTGAGTGTAGATTTGAGTCGTTGAGATATCGGCGTGACCGAGCATTTCCTGCACCGCCCGAAGATCTGCTCCGCCTTCAAGCAGATGCGTGGCAAATGAATGACGGAACGTGTGGGGGTGGATTTCCTTCCTGATACCGGCCTTCTTCGCGTACTTCACAACCATATCCCTGATTGCAGCCCGCGTGAGTTTTCCTCCCCGGAAATTCAGAAACAGCACATCCTGTGATTTTCCTGGTCGGGCAAGATGGATCCGGACCTCCCGCTGATATCTTGTGACCCAGTCGATTGCCGAAGACCCGATGGGCACAAGCCTCTCCTTCGAACCCTTCCCAAAGACAAGGATGAGTTCGGAGTCGAACATCAGATCCGATTGCTTCAATCCGGTAAGTTCGGAGACCCGCACCCCCGTTGCGTAGAGCACTTCGATGATCGCCCGATCCCGCATTCCAAGCGGCTTGCGGATGTCCGGTTGTTTGAGGATTGATTCGATTTCCGCCAGGGAGAGCACGCCGGGAAGATTCTTTGACCTCTTCGGGGTGTCTACATTTTCTGTCGGGTCGTCATCGTGCATCCCTTCCCCCACAAGAAACCGATGGAAGCCCCGTATTGCAGAAAGGATTCGTGCCACGGTGCGGGCAGAGAGACGCCTTTTGGAAAGCTCCTTCAGGAAATCGGAAATGTGATCTTCGGTAACTTTCGTTCCCGAACGAATGCCGGCAGCAGCGAGGAATGTCCTGTACTTGGCGAGATCGAATTGGTACGAATCGAACGTGTGGCGGGTGACCCCTTTTTCGAGGCGAAGAAAATCGAAGTACTGCCTGATCTCTCCATCGAGCACTGCGCGTTCATCGGCTGACGTCGATCGCACAGATGTCTTGTTGTTCGTGCGCATTCCGATGACGTCTCCTTGCTCCCGGCAGGCCGCGATCAGGTCGACCGCTTGGTCAACATGCTGAGGATATTTCCAACCAGAAGGGTCGCTGCGACACCAACGCACGTGAACCATGTCCACGCGACAAGCTTGAGCGCAATGACAGTGATCATGATGAAGATGCCGGCCACGAACCCGGCAAGCGCATCTTCTTGTGTCGGTTTCTTGAAGAGCACGCCGAGCAGGAAGGTTCCAAGTAGCCCGCCATACGTAAACGAGGCGATGCTGAGTGCCAGTTCGACAACCGTCTGTGTCGTGTTCATGAAGAACAGAGCAGATCCCACGAGGAGGACAGCCCATCCAATCGTGACCATCCGCGAAAGTTTCAATTCCTTTTCAGGAGAGATGTTTTTGCCGAAATACGGCTTGTACAGGTCGAGGACTGTCGACGAGGCCATCGAAGTCAGTGATCCCGCGAGCGTTGAGAGTGCAACGGCTGTCAGGCCGGCAATGACAAAACCGGCTATCCCAGACGGGAGACCCTGCGTGATAAAGCGGGGGAAAATCTCATCGGCGCGCGTGAGTCCCATTTCAGCAAGCGTCGCAGCATTGTAGTGACCGTAGAGAAGCATTCCCACGAGCAGGAACAACGCGAACTGGAAAATGATGATCACGCCGCTGCCGATCATCGCCTTGCGGCTGGCGCTGAGTGATTTGGTCGTGAGAACACGCTGAACGATCAAGTGATCGGTCCCATGTGACGCCATGGAAAGGAATGCCCCCCCGATCAACCCACCGAAGAGAGTGTACGGCGTTCCCCAAAAATTTTCGCCAAATCCAAGATTGAAGACGGTGAATTTGCCGGCTTCGAACGCACGCTGTGTGATCCCGGCCCACCCCCCATCGAACGTGGAAACAAGGAGAATAGCGGATATCGTAGCGCCGCCGAGATAGATGACCATCTGCAGGGCGTCAACCCAAAGGACTCCGCGCACGCCGCCGATGTAGGTATACAAGAGCGCAATCGCCGCGATGATCGCGATGGCCGTCGGATAGTTGATGTCCAGGATAAACTTGAGGGGAATGGCGGAGGCAAAGAGCCGGACGCCTTCTGCAGCCAGACGTGTGAAGAGGAAGACGAACGATGCAAAGCTGCGTGTCTTGACGCCGAAGCGGCGCTCGAGAAACGCGTAGGCGGTCGACAGTTCCCCCTTGTAATAGGCCGGGATGAAGATGAAGCTGATGATGATGCGCCCCAGGAGGTAACCGACCGTCACCTGAAGAAAATTCAGATTGCCGAGATACGCAAGTCCCGGAATGCTGATGAAGGTCAGCGTGCTCGTTTCGGCTGCGACGATGGAGAAGCAGACCACCCACCACGGGATTTGGTCGCGGCCCAGGAAATACTCACGGGCAGTGGATTGCTTGCCCCCCCGGATAATGCCGAGGATGGCGATGGCGATCAGATAGACTACAAGGATAACGTAGTCGATGGTATGAAAGCCCACGGAGACTCCTGGATGATGAATCGTGGACACGAGAGACGGATATGACGGCCGATCGCCGACAGGTGCCGGGCAGGGGCGTCAGGCCCGCAGCGCCTTAGCTACCGTGTCGTGAATGCGGAAGGCGCGGTCAAGGCGGGAAATACGAATAAGCGAAAGAACCTTCTTCTGAAGACCGGCAAGCTTCACAACGCCGCCGTTCTCTCTCATCTTCCGTTCGGCAATCAACAGGGCGCTGAGTCCGCTGCTGTCGCAAAATTCCACATCACTCAGGTCGACGACGAGATTCTTCGTCTGGCGATTGCAGAGGACGAGAAATTCCCCCTTCAGCTCAGGAGACACAGATGCATCGAGCTTGCGCTCCTTGATCTTCAGTATCGTCGCTTCACCATTCTTCTTCACTTCGAATTGCATGACATCCTCCTCTTGCCACTGCGTGCCCCTGATCGGCCTCTCTGCGGCGGCCGGATCCGGCTAGAACATCTCGATGCACTTCAACAGCTGAGAGTAAACCTGAGTGAGATTATTCGACGGCCCTGTTTGAACCTGGAAGTTGTAAAAGTAATCGGCGTGCTGCTTGACGAATCCTACCCGCAACGGCGCCTGCGATGCGCGGCACATAAATGAACTCGGAAGCGCAAAGCGGATATTCAGATCTAATGCCACATCGAATGTACTCTTTTTCACCTTTCGAAGCAACTCTTCCCTCGGCACGAACCACGCGTTGAGCTCCTCAGCTGCAAAGGTCACAACGTTGAAACCGCGCAGGTCGGGCAGGTACGGAATCATGTCTTTCCGCACAACGAGTTCCACCTTGCTCGTGTGAAATCGCTGGCCCAGGAATTTCAACACGCCTTCGACAACAGATGCCTCTGCGGGAATCTCCGGCAGAAACACAACCGGTTTACGCGCCTCAGAAATGGCTTCCGTGAACCTGACGATTGGATCGCGGGCCGTACGAAAATGAAACCGCGCATACGACGTGCCGACTCGCAGCCTTAAGTTTTCAATCATAGTCTTCCGATCTGCACTCCAATTTCAGCATGCGAAGCGGCGATGGACGCTCACATACGCGAACAGGAGAACCTTGAACACATCATTTCTTGATCAATGCAATGAACGCATCTTCATCGAGCGTACGGATTCCCAGCTTCTGTGCCTTGTCCAGCTTCGAACCGGCCTCTGCTCCTACAACCACAAAATCAGTCTTGGCGCTGACGCTGGATGCAACGCGACCTCCGGCCTCCACAATCATCTCGCGTGCCTGGTCACGCGTGAAGGAGACAAGCGTTCCCGTCAACACAACAGTCTTGCCGGTAAACGCGGACTGCTTCACGCTCCGCCGCCGCTTCTCTTCGAATTGAAGACCGGCTTTTTTCAGCCGGCCGATAATTTTCGCGTTGTGGGAATCGCCGACAAACCTCTCCACACTCTCTGCGATCCGCGGTCCCACTCCCTGGACACCCTGCAGATCATCGAATGAAGCATCCATCAACGCGTCCATCGATTGAAAGTGAGAGACGATAAGCTGCGCCACGCTCGAGCCGACATGCCGGATACCGAGCGCAAACAGTACCCGCGTGAACGGCCGCTCCCTGCTTCCCTCGATCGCCTTGACGAGGTTCTCGACGCTCTTTTCCCCCCACCGGTCCAGTTCGACAAGCTTGTCCCTCTTCTTGTGGAGTTCATAGAGATCGGCGTAGTTCCGGACAAATCCACGGCTCACGAGTTGGTCGACAATCGCCTCGCCGAGCCCTTCGATGTCCATGGCACCGCGGTGAGCAAAGTGCTCGATGCGCGCCCGGACCTGGGCCGGGCACTCGCTGTTCTCACAGTAGTAGTTTGCCTCACCTTCTGGACGTGTGATGCGCGAATTGCATTCGGGGCAAGTCGGCGGCATCCCAAACGGTTTTGTGCCGCGCGGACGCTTTTCCTTGACGACAGAGCTCACCTTGGGGATGACATCACCCCCCTTTTCAACCACAACCGTGTCGCCAGGCCGGATATCGAGCTCTTTGATATAGTCTTCGTTGTGCAGCGTCGCCCTGGATACCGTCGAACCGCCCACGAAAACAGGATCGAGCTCGGCGACAGGCGTGATCGTTCCAATTCGGCCAACCTGCAACGTAATGTCACGCAGAGTCGTCGTCGCCTGCCGTGCAGCAAACTTGAATGCAATAGCCCAGCGCGGACTCTTTGCAATCATCCCCAGCCGTACCTGCTGGTCGAGCGAGTCCACCTTGATCACCACGCCATCGATGTCGTACGGGAGGTTTTCCCGCTCATCCTGCCACTTTTTCCAGAACTCGATGACCCCCTCGACGCTCTCGCTCGGCCTTGTGTGTTCGCTTGTCGGAAAGCCGAGGCTCCTTAGGATTTTCAGATTGTCCTGATGAGACGTGAGGGGCTCGGATTCAGTCCGGAGGTAGTACGCGATAAAATTGAGCGGGCGTCCTGCCACAATTTTGGGATCCTGCAGTTTCAGCGTCCCGGCAGCTGAATTGCGCGGATTGATGAACGTCTTCTCGCCCGCGAGCTCACGTTCTTCATTCATCCTTCGAAAATCGTCCCGCTTCATGTAGACTTCGCCCCGCACCTCAAAATCGTTCCATCCTTTCCTCTTCCCCATGAGGCGGAGCGGAATCGAACGTATCGTCTTGAGATTCTGCGTCACGTCGTCCCCCTGTGTCCCGTCTCCGCGTGTCGCCCCGCGAACGAACAGGCCATTCTGGTACCGGAGACTGATGGCGACGCCATCGAACTTGAGCTCGCAGATGTATCGCGGTGATTCTTTTCCGAGCAGCGACCGAACGCGGCGGTCAAACTCGCGCACCTCTTCCTCGCTGTAGGTATTCGAAAGCGAGAGCATCGGCACATCGTGCGTGACCGTCGGGAATTCTTTTGTGGGTTCGCCACCAACGCGCTGGGTCGGAGAATCGGGTGCAGCCAGCTCCGGATGCTCCTTCTCGAGGTCGAGGAGCTCGCGCATGAGCTTGTCGTACGCGAGATCCGAGATCACGGGCTGTGCAAGCACATAATACCTGTAGTCATGCTCTCGCAGCTGCGTGCGAAGAGCCTCAACACGTTTGACTATGCTCGCGCTGACTGCCATGTCGTGAACAGCGTTATTGGACCTGCTGGATACCGGCTTGGGTAATGAGGACATTTCTGGCGACAGCTCCGCGTTTGCCGAGTGCGCCAAGGTTGGATCCGTTCAGGCGGAAGGTTGCACCGCCCGCGTTTCCCATCGAAACCGAAAATTGCTCCTTCGCAGCCCACGTGCGCGTCCTGCCCGGGGGGAACAGATACTGCCCGCGTCGTAGGTTGTCGATCACCACGGCAACCCAGACGGTGTCCCGAGTCGTGATCTCAAGCCTGAGACTATCGCCCGCCGCTTTCACGAACGGCACCTGCTGTGATGCTTGCGGCTGTGTCTGTGGTTTCGTTTGGGGAAGGGGCTGCGGAGAAACCTGTTGGAGTGTTTGCGACGGCTGCTGTACGGTTTCCTGCTGCGCCGGTGCTTGCTGTGGCGGAGTCGAAGCAGCTTCTGTTTCCCTGACTGCCTTGTCGAACGGAACTTTCGAAAGGGGTTCCTGGGTCGGACTCATGGATCCCCTGTTGGCAAAGAAAATTACGGCAGCCGCGGTGAGCAAGATGACGACAGCAGCGACAATGGAAGGAAGTGACACCCCGGCTGATTTCTGTTGTGAATCCGCGGGCGTACTCTCAGCGCGGAGAACGTGCGGTTTCGACCGACTGACCCATTCCTCTGCGACCGATTTGATTTCCTGGTTCACCGAATCGTAGCGCCTGATGACCTCTTCGGGATCCAGACTGATGGACCGTGCATACGCCCGCAGGAAAGCGCGGATGTACGCCTGCGGGAGGACGGAAAACTTCCCAGCTTCAATGGCTTCGAGCATTCGTTCGCTGATGCGAGTCGCTTCTGAAATCGACGCGAGGGAGATTTGCTTCTGCTCGCGGTGATTCCTCAATTCTGCTCCAAAAGTCTCGAGAGTCATGCTCCGTCATGTATTGATTGTCGATACGATATCGAGGCGGGTTTTGATGCTGAAAAAATGGTAGCGATTATTTGACCGATTTGCAATCTCGCCACAGCGACATGGCAGCAGGGAGAAACGCGGGGCGAGCAAAGATCAGCCGTTGTTTTTGCCGTCAAACACCTCGCGCAGCACCTTTGACAGCTCCTCCATTTGGTACGGCTTCTGCAGGAATCCATCGAAGAGGTTCTCAACCATCACGGGCTCGAGGCTTTCGTTGTTGTATCCGGTCGAGACGATGACACGAACGTCGGGGCGAATCTTTTTGAGTTTCTTGAACGTCTCCTTCCCGCTCATTTCCGGCATGTTCATGTCCAGGATCACAGCATCGATCTTGTTTGCTTTCTTCTTCGTGTAGGCGATCGCCTCCTTGCCGCTGCGAACGACCGCAACCGTATAGCCGAGAAGCCCGAGCATGCGGCTGATCAACTCACCGACATTCTCCTCGTCATCGACAACGAGGATACGTTCATGCCCTTCCTGGAGGCGGGGCTTTTTCAGCGAGCGCTGAAATTTCTCCCGGTCTGCGAGGAGAGGGAAGAACATCGTAAACTGAGTCCCTTTGCCAGGCTCACTTTCAGCAGTGATGAATCCGCCATGCGAGTTCACGACTCCATAGACCACGGATAGTCCCAGACCCGTCCCTTTCTCCTTCGTGGTGAAGAACGGCTCGAAGATCCGCTGCTGCACTTCTTTGCTCATCCCGACGCCGGTGTCCCTGATGACGATCGATGCAAATTCCCCCGATCGCGCTTCGCCGAACACATTCGACGGATGCACGTCGGGCGTCACGGCGTGTGAACCGATGGAGATCGTACCGCCGTTTGGCATTGCGTCGCGCGCGTTGATCAGCAGATTGAGAATCGCCTGCTGAATCTGACCGTCGTCTCCGCGGATAATGGCCATGTCGTCGGTCAGCTCCTTGTTGATCGCGATGCTCTTGTCGATGCTCCGCTCGAACAACCGGAGCGTTTCTTCGATAATATCGTTGACGATGATGGGGCGGAACTGGGTCGTGCTCTTGCGTGCAAACGTCAGCAACTGGCGCGTGAGGCCGGCCCCGCGTTTTGCCGCTGTCTCGATGATGTCCGCGAAGTGGAACCACTCGTTCGACTTTCGCATCTTCCGCTTCATGATCGAGGTGGAACCCAGGATGGAGGTGAGGATGTTGTTGAAGTCGTGCGCGATGCCGCCGGCAAGATTGCCGATGCTGTCGATCCGCTGCGCGTGCATGATCTTCGATTCCATCTTTTTCTTTTCCGTAATGTCGCGTGCCACCACGCGCATGAATGCCGGCTTCCGTCCCTCGTCGTACACAGTGGACGTGCTGATGCTGACATCGACCACTTCCCCCGATTTCGCAACGAACTGTTCTTCGAGCCCGGAGACTTCGAGCCCCTTTTCGAAAACATCGTTCAGCAGGTTTTTCGCGGCAAGGTGATACTGCAGCGGGTAGAGCGTCAGCACCGAGAACCCGATCAGGTCTTCCTTCTTGTAGCCGAGACGGTCGACTTCCGTTTGGTTGCAGCTGACGATGATGCCTTCGCGTGTAATGATGTGCGACATGTCCGGCGAATGTTCGAAGAGGTCCATGTAGCGCTCTTCGGATTTCCGCAACTGTTCGAAGAGGGTCGCGTTTTCAAGAGCCACGGCAATCTGGTTTGAGAATGCCCCCATGAGGCCCAGCTGTTTCTTTGTGAACTCGTTACGCTCCTGACTTGCGACGACGATAACGCCCGCAAACCGGTCGCGCACAAGAATCGGGACGGATGCCCAGGAAGAGATATCGCCGAATTTCCAGCTTGCCGCACGCCTTCCGCGCGGTTTGCTCCCCGCCTGGGGGATGCGAGCCCACACAATTTCCGATCCGTCAGCTTCGATGTCTGGTTTGATGATCAACGAGGGAGCCTGACCAATGCCGTCGCTCGCCCGGAGGACAAGCTTCCCCCCTTCCACATGGTAAATCCAGCCAAATTCCATCTCCAGCAGCCGCCGCGCTTCCCGAATTGCCTCTTGCAGCAGGAGGCTGATCTCCACGGAGCGGTTGACCGCTTCGGCGATTGTATTGAGTGCAAGCAATTCGCGTTTTTGTTCTTCCAGCTGCTGGCCATACTTCAGCGTGAAGAACACATTGATGAATCCGAAGACGCCGGTCGTGATGATGCTTCCGATCGTCAACCAGTCGATGGTTTTGCCGACAGTGAACAGACGGATGCTGACGATCGTTGCCATCGTCGCAACGACAACCATCGATGAGACAACCTGGGCCTGTTCGACAGGGCCAAGCGAAGTGCGGAATTTTCGGAGTCTCGTGAGTTTCATTCTGCCCAAAGTGTCCGTGACGCCAAAAAAGTACCAACAGGGCGCGTCAATAGCAAGTCAGGCTCATGAGCATGCGGCGAAGGAACAGATCAATGGGGAAGATACTGTCTGAGAACGCTGACGAGATCGCTCTCATCGTACGGCTTCAGAAGGCATGCAGTCGCGCCGAGGTCCCGGGCGACCTTTTTTGCATGGTAGTCGTCAATGGCGGAGAAGAAAACGACCGGAGTGGAAGAAATCATGGGAAGATGCTTGATCTTATCGAGCAGATCGAAGCCGTTCATATCAGGCATGCGCAGATCGCTCACGATCAAATCCGGGCGGTATTTTGCGAGAAGGGCGAGCGCTTCAGTGGCGCTTTGAACAGTCTTGACCTGGTAGCCTTCTTTGCGGAGAACGTGGCTCACGCTCTCGAGCCACGCCGGCTCGTCATCGACAACGAGGATGTTCTTTTTCTTTGTCATAGGTTCTTCCGCAGGAAGACTGTGGTCAATGTACACACTGCACGAGCCGAAAGCAAATTGTTTGCGAACGAGCGGGCTTCCCGGTCACCCATGACTCTTCAACGCCGGCGCTTTGAATATGATTCCCGATTTCCCTAACTTGTGACGCCGCGCAACCACATCCACGAGAAGGAGTCGCTATGAACCAGGACCGAAGAGGATTCTTGAAGTCGACGTCAATGCTCGCAGGCGCATCGCTGCTCACCCCCTTTTCCGAACTGAAGGCAGGACAGGCCTATGAACCGCAACAGAAGAACGCACGTATGAAACTCCGCTACCGTCCGTACACACTTGAATTGCGCCACGTCTTTACGATAGCGACGAGCTCCCGATCGACGACGCCTGTCATGCTCACCGAAATCGAATACGACGGCGTCATCGGATACGGAGAGGCGTCCATGCCCCCATATCTCGGCGAGTCGCAGGAAAGCGCCGCGGCGTTCCTGTCAAGAGTCGATCTGTCGAAGTACGACAATCCTTTCGAAATGGAGACGATTCTCACCGACATCGACAACATCACCACCAACAACACGGCAGCGAAGGCTTCTGTCGACATCGCTCTCCATGATCTCGTGGGAAAGCTGATGAACCAGCCGTGGTACAATATCTGGGGATTCAAGAAAACAGCGACGCCGTACACATCATTCACCATCGGCATCGATAAAGAGGATGTGGTGCGTCAGAAAACCAAGGAAGCGGCGGAATACAAGGTGCTGAAAGTAAAACTCGGACGCGACACCGACAAGATGATGATTGAGACGATTCGGTCGGTGACCGACAAACCCATCACCGTCGATGTGAACCAGGGATGGAAGGACCGGTCGTTCGCACTGGACATGATTCACTGGCTGAAAGAAAAGAAGGTTGTGTTCGTCGAGCAGCCGATGCCGAAGGAACAGGTCGAGGACATGGCATGGCTGACCGAGCGAAGTCCGCTGCCGACATTCGGCGATGAAGGGGTTCAGCGTCTTGCAGATGTGAAGAAGGCGCACGGCGTGTACAACGGGATCAACATCAAGCTGATGAAATGCACCGGCATGCGAGAGGCGCACAAGATGCTCACGCTTGCCCGCGCGCTCGACATGAAAGTGATGATCGGCTGCATGACAGAAACATCCTGCGCCATCTCCGCAGCGTCGCACCTCTCACCCATGGTCGACTACGCCGATCTCGACGGCGCACTGCTCATTAGCAACGACGTGTACGAAGGCACAACGATTGTGGATGGAAGGGTAACTCTGGCAGACAGACCGGGCATTGGTGTCAAGAAGCTAGCGTAAGGGGCGTTCAGCCGTCGCTGGAGTTCAAAGTCTTTTAAAAAAAAGCACGAAACCGGATGACTTCCTGTCTCGTGCTTTTTGTTTGTACATCCTGGCTGCAGATCCGCCACTCCACCAGCGACGCGCCGCGAGAGAGAAGATCTGGACAATTCTCACTTCTTCGGAATTTCGGGGATCTGTTCCGAGCCGATGTACCGTCGTGCGCGAACGAACGATCTCCTCAACCCTTCATTGTATTCGGGCGACGAGGAATCGAAGCTGTTGAATTTCACCCACGACCCGCCCGGCGTATGAATGAAGCGTTGGTTCTCCAGATAGATTCCGACATGGCTGATCTTCTCCGGCCTGTCGCCTGACGCTTTTCTGCCGAAGAACAGGAGATCCCCCGTTTTCAGGTTCTCAAAGTTCTCTCCCGGTTTCACTTCGTCACCGGCGTTCGCCTGCTGGTCAGCATCGCGGTACAGCTCAAGTCCGTTCAGCCGGTACACCGTCTTCGTGAAGCCCGAACAGTCCATTCCTTTCGTCGAGGTCCCTCCCCACAAGTACGGGATTCCGACAAACTTCTTTGCGGTCTTTTCAATATTCTCAGCCGTGAGCTTTCGCGATTTCTTCCACGAAGCATACTCCTCAGCATTCGATTTCTCGATGTATCCTTTCCGTCCGTCTGCGATCTCCACTGCCAGCCACTTGCCCGACGTTCCCTTGTGCTTCAGAAGCACGCCGGCGACGGCGTCGCTCACCGGCATCGACCCTGCATCGGGTTGTTCGCGTATCATCGCGAAGTACGCCGTGACGATGACTTTCTTTGCTGCATTCCAATCCTCAACACCTGCGGCGTTGGTTACCTTCATCGCCACATCCTCGAGCCAGCCGATGTAATGGTCAGGCATCTGGATGTAGTAGTGGCCTCCCTGTTTTCTCAGGAGCTTGACAACCGTACCCATCAGCACCTGCGTGGCAAGTTCTGCCGAATGGCGCGGTTGTGTGCGCACGTTGCCCACGCTTGCAACGACAATGCCGTAGCGGTTCTCGCCGAGCTGCTGATCGGGGAGAATCCTGATGCTGTCGATCACCTGACCTCCGAGAATCGTGTGAAGAACTGAGAGAGCATCCTCCTTCGCCTTCGCATCGTCCACCTGCCCGCGTGCAATGACATTGCTCCCCTGCTGCACGACGCTGACATCAAAGACCGCCGTCCGCCGGTCCGGAGCGTAGCGGGACTTAAGTGAATCAAGCGCTGCAGATGCCTGTGAATCTGCCCTCTGGGTTTGAGCAGATACGACGATGGGAACGGCAAACAGCGCGAGGAGTACGAGAGCACATCCGCTGGTTTTCATGGTTTGCGTCGAAAGAGGTGTTCAAGATATGGCCTGCACTGAGCAGGAACATCAGACGGGAAAAATATACACTGAATCGCGGACGGTTTCAATGATGGCGCTGGAGACTTTTTTCCTACTTTCCCACGAGTGGGAATTCGCGGATTCGTTTCTCTGCGAGCTTCGCATAGCGAGCGCTCTTCTCGTACGCAACAAAGTGACGCCTTGTCTGCAGCGCTGCAAGACACGTCGAACCGCTCCCCGCGAACGGATCGAGCACAACATCTCCTTCGAAGCTGTACAGCTGAATCAGCCGCCTCGGGAGTTCAACCGGAAATGGTGCAGGGTGTCCAATCCGCCGGGCCGATTCCGACGGAAACGACCAGATGCTTTTTGTATACTCGAGGAACTCATCGCGCTCGATCGTGCTTTTTCGGCCGCCTGCCGCCCGCGCAAAATTGCGTTTTGACACGATGAGAATGTACTCATGGACATCCCGCAGCGTCGGATTTGTAGCAGATTTCCAACTTCCCCACGCAGTCGAAGGTCCCGCACTTCCCCCTTTGTTCCAGATGATCTCCCCCCGCATGGAAAACCCAAGCTCAATCAAATCCTCCGCAAGGAACGCGTGGATGGGAATATACGGCTTGCGACCCACATTGGCGACGTTCACGCATGCCCGTCCGCCGTCAACGAGCACCCTGTAAGTTTCCTTCAGAACGGTTCGCAGGAGCTCCCTGTATTCTTCGAGGGTCAGATCTTCATCATACTCTTTCGAGACGTTATACGGCGGCGATGTGATCATCAGGTGAACGGAACAGTCAGGGAGATCGGTCATTGACTCGCTGCTTTTGCGCAGGACGCGATCGAGAACGTTTGCCGGGATTGCCGCTTCAGCAGTCGTATCGTCCGATTGATCGTTGGAAGACTGGTAGAGACGGGAGCTGTAAAAACGGGAGGAATCGTGACTGATGCGGCCCGACGTCCCAAACGAGGAGGTCGAGGTTTTCCTGCGGGTTTGCTTCTTCAACGAGAAACTCCGGCGGTGACAACCACATGATGCCCGTCCCGAATTTCTTCAGCGGGCAGGAGGACCAATTGTTCCTCCGTTCTCATTCCCGCCGAGGAGTCCAGAATTCAGCTGACGTGCGCCGGAAATCTACTTCATATCCTGAGGAACAGCAAGCATTTTCTGGAGCCACTCCGAGAGATCGGTAAGACTCTTCTCGCTGATTGTGTGCGGGATGGGATACTCGCGGTAGGTCAGATCGGCTTTGGTGCCCGCAAGAAGATCTTGTGCATGCCGGCCGTACAGGATCGGCACGACGGGATCATCAACGCCGTGGGCGACAAAGAGTGAGAGCCCCTCAAGGCGATCCCATGCAAACTGCAGCGTCGTTTGTTCCGGAATGTAGCCGCTGTGAGCAACAACACCGCGGACAAGCTCGGGCCTTGTGAGGGACAGAGCAAACGACATAACACTCCCCATGCTGAACCCAAGCAGGAAAATCCGATTCACGTCGACAGGATAGTGCTGACGAACGTCGACGACAAAACGGACCAGCCTGTCGTAGCTCTCCCCGAACTGCGCCGCATCAGGAGTCCCGATGTCCCTGACGTCGTACCAGGTGAATCCGCCGAATCCCTCGTTAAACCGGAACGGTGCCCGGGCGCTGACGACAAAGAATCGCGGATCGAGATAATCGACAAGACCGAGAAGGTCGTCCTCGTTCGTCCCGCGACCGTGAAGCAGGATAAGGGCCGGATGTTTTCCATCCCCTTCCCATCCAGGCTGCCGGATTTTATGAACAAGCGTCGAATCAATAAGCGATGGTGTCATTCTACAGAAAACAATCAACACAGCATGTCGGCAGGACCTGCATCAGTTCTTTTTCGCCCCCTCATCTATCCACTTCCTGATGACTTCAATCTGCTCGGCCGTGGGAATCAGTTTCTTGCTCGGCGGCATCCGTTTTCCGAACGGCGGTTCGACATCCATTTTCATCATCAGAAGACTTTCCTTGGAATTCCCGGGTTTTACCGCGACACCGTGCTTTCCCCCCTTCATCAGCGACTCGTATGAATCCATGAAGAGCTGGCTCGGATGGTCCTCGTCCTCATTGTGGCATGTCGTGCAAAACTTGTCGAGGAGAGGTGCAACGTCCTTGGAAAATGAAGTCTCCTTTGACGGCTTCGCTCCTCCTCCATCCTGGGCGGAGGCACCGGAGGCCAGCAGCAGGCACAAGGAACAAACCATACTCAGGCGAATGAGCAATTCTTTCACAAAGTCCTTTGAGATTATGTGGGACATCAATTGTCTTTTGCTCCCTGGTTGATCCAGAGCTTGATCACAGCAATTGTACTGTCCGGAAGATAAGGACCACCCTGCGGCATGCGATCGCCGAACGGTGGCGAGGCAGAGAGTTTTCGAACAATGTTGCTCGAATCGGCCTTGCCGGGAATCACTGCAGGACCATGGTCGCCTCCCCGGAGGATTTGCGACACGCTTGTGACAAAGAGCCCGCCGCTTCCGCCATGACATCCGTAACATCCGAATCGCGAGAAAATCGGCGCGACCTGCCCCGCGAATGAAATTGTCTGTCCATCCACAGGCGGCGGTGTCGTTGATACTTGCTGGGGTTCAACCGGAGAACTCCCCCTGTCCGCGCAACCCTGCAGGGCCGTCGTCAATAACAACACCAGCACAAACAAAATTCCAGCCGGAAACTCCGGCGCCTTTCGTTCTGTCACATTGCCCTCCCCTGTATAATACTCGAAAAAGTTTTCTTGTTCCAACAACACCCTGCCCTGGCCCTTCTGCTGCCGGGAGCGACCCAGCCCACCCGACCGGCCGCTCCCTCCTTCCCTTCTTCCCTTGCTTCATCAGCAGCATCTTCTTCGATTGAACCCTCTCGCCGTCGCGGTCGTTGAGACGGGCGGAGTCTCCTGCCCTCCTTCCATTTTCGCCGTGAACTGAATTTGTGCCTGCACTGCGGAAACGGAGAACAACGTCAGGAATGAACAAAGCAGACGTTTTCTCATCCCTTCATCCTTTCGGCAAGGTCATTTGCAGATCCGTTGAATCAGGTGACGAGGATGGAGCAAACGAAATGCCATCGGGAGAATTACAGGAGGCTTGTATTTTTCAGCAAAACGGGTAGAATGAAGCGGAAGAAGGGAAAATCCTGTGGAAATTCAACTACATGCAGAACGAAGTGGGGATTTCACTCCTCATCCTGCTGAATCGTCTTTGCGGTATTTTGCGAGATCGATGCCGTATTCCTCGATCTTTTTGTAGACAGTTTTCCGGTCCAGATCCATTGATTCGGCGACCACCTTGACGTTTCCCTGATGCTCTTCGAGAACGTGGACGAGGTAGCGGCTTTCGGCTTCACCGATAATCTTCTTCATGTATTCCTTGAACGGAGATGCGAGCGTGACCTCTTCCGGTGCAACGGTTGAGACGTCGGAAGCTGCGTCACGCCCGGGGATTTCCACCGAGGAAATTGAATTGCGTTCGGCCTTGATGATCGCACGCCTGACGACATTTTCAAGCTCCCGTACATTCCCCGGCCAGTTGTGGCTCATCAACGAAGAGAGAGCCGCCGGCGTGAATGTCAGGACTCTTGACCCGGCCAGGTCTTTGTGCTTGTGAACGAAATGCGCTGCGAGGAGCGGGATGTCGTCCACACGTTGTTTCAGCGGGGGAAGGTGAATGGGAAAGACGTTCAAACGATAGAACAGATCTTCGCGGAATTGTCCGTTCTTTGTCATTCCCTCGAGGTCCTTGTTCGTCGCGGCGATCACGCGTACATCGACGGGTATCGGTTTGTTGCTGCCGACCCGTTCGACTTCCTTCTCCTGCAATACGCGGAGTAATTTCGTCTGCAGGTGGAGCGGGATGTCTCCGATTTCATCGAGGAAGACAGTTCCGCCCGATGCGACTTCGAATTTTCCCACGCGTGCGCGCACCGCACCCGTGAACGCCCCTTTTTCATGACCAAACAACTCGCTTTCGAGCAACGACTCCGTGAGTGCCGAACACGTGATCACGACAAACGGCTTTGCCTTCCTCGGGCTGTTGTAATGAATTGCTTTCGCCAGCATCTCTTTCCCGGTGCCGGTTTCGCCCAGGACAAGGACTGTCGCATCCGTGTCGGCCACCTGCCGCACGAGCTTGAACACCTGCTTCATCGACTCGCTCTGGCTGATGATATTCGCGAAGCTGTATGTGCCGCGCAGTTCCTCCCGGAGCTGCAGCAACTCGCGGTCTTTTCTCCGTTCATCCAGCACGCGGCGGATCTTGATGAGCAACTCGTCATTGTCGCATGGCTTCGTGATGTAGTCGTACGCCCCGTGACGGATCGCTTCCACCGCTGTCCGCACCGATCCGAACCCCGTGATCATCAGTACCGGTATCTCGGGTGCGCGTGATTTGATCCATTCAAGAAGTTCGAGCCCGTTCATTCCCTCCATCACAAGATCCGTCAGTACAAGGTCGAACTTCTCGGGCGTAAATACTCTTTGAGCCTCCGACGCTGTCGAGGCGACGTGTGCTGAGAACCCGTTGTCCTGCAGTAAGGCGACAGTAGCAATTCTGAACGCATTGTCGTCATCAACAATAAGGATGTGTTCGTTCATAGCGATGATCCGCCTTCAGGAAGGTTCAGAGTGTTGCGCAGGAAGTGTGACAATGAACATCGATCCTTCTCCGGGCGAGCTGCTGACCCGGATGTTCCCACGATGCTGGCTGATAATGCCATAGCTTACCGAGAGGCCCAGGCCGACGCCACTCACTTTGCTTTTGGTTGTGAAAAAAGCGTCAAAGATCCTGTCGAGGTTCTCTTTTGGGATGCCGACACCGGAATCGATCACAGAGATTGTCACGAATCCGTTTTCCCGCTCCGTGCCGATCCTCAGCCGCCCGCCTTCGGGCATTGCGTCCCGGGCGTTCAGGATAAGGTTGAGCAGCACCTGCCGCAGCTTGTCCGCCGATCCTTGGACGATCGCCGGACTCGCACGCAAATCCAGGCTCACATCGATGCGGTTCTTGAGCAGGTCATCACCAAACGAGTGGACGGTTTCCTTCACGACGATGTTCATATCCACGGGATTCACCTCTTCCGGCACGAAGGAGGTTCTGTAGAAATCCAGAAGCTGGCGCGTCAGCTTGGACATCCGCGTCACTTCCTCATAGGCAACCTCAATCAACTCACGCCCTTGTGCACCTGCCGGGAGTCTGCCGAGGCTCGTTTTCAGGCAGCTCTGGATGTTATGCACCGGGTTGTTGATCTCGTGGGCCAATTGTGCCGTCAGTTTCCCGGTGGCAGCGAGGCGTTCGCTTTTCACGAGTTCTTCCTGGGCCTGCTGCAGCTTCTGAAGCGTGTCGTCGAGATCCTTGTTTCTGGCGACGAGGTTTTCATTCAGCCGTCCGAGCTCCGTGATTTTTTCCTTCAGCGACCGGCTCATGTCTCCGAATCGCTGGGCAAGAAAGCTCAGCTCGTCTCTTCCGTTGACTGCGATTGTGTAGTCGTAGTTTCCCCTGCCAACCTCCGAGGTTCCCTGGACGAGCGCGTTGATGGGTCTGGTGATACCGACCGAAATCGCGTGTCCTATGAGCGTTGTCAGCGCGAGGAAGATGAGCGAGATGATTCCGAATGCGCCAAGGATCGGCTTGAGCGATCGGGAGAGCTCGCGATCGACGGATTTGATGATGAGGTATTTGACAGGGCCGGCCAGGTTCTCCGGCTTGTTCAGGTGAAATGCCGTCCCCAGAAAAGTGTCGTTTGCCGTGTTGAGTCTGAATACAGGGGTCGAATCGACTGGAACAGCATTGGACAGGATCCCGGATGATTCGATCGATTGCAGAAGGCCGGGGTGCTGACTTGCATCCATCGTCGAAAGAACTATTGCCCTGTCGTTCGCGAGGATGATCTCACTGTTGTTTGTCCATTGCTTGAGCCGAGCAAGCTCCTCAACGGTGATGGCAAACCCGAGCGTCAGGGTGCCGACCATTTCACGGTCGACAAGCAGAGGAACGGAGGAGACTCGGAACACCCGCGCATTGAGAACCCAGATGTCTGTCGACGAATGCGACAGGAGTGCCTGTTGCACGGAGGTCCGTCCTGCAACTCCCTCCTCCACTCGTTGGCCAGACATCAGCTCGACAAGAGCGTTGCCCCGCTGATCCGTAAGGACGAGCAGATCGCTCGCGGTTGTCTGTGCAAGCTCCTGGGAGAGTTGAAATGCGGTTGTGGGGTCGTGCAACTCGACGACAGCGCGAAGCCGCGGCGACTCCGCTATAACCTGGCAGCCACGCGAGAGGATTTCAGCCTCCAAACCGACGATGCCATTGAGCGTGGACCTGTTGTTGCGGAGCTGCTCGGAGAATGCGTCCTCGATCCTGCTGCGCGTCCAGTAGTTGATAATAAAGAACGTGATCACAAGCAGACTGAGGACGACCGCCCAGATCGAAAGGAGTATTTTGAATCGGAACTTCATTCTTGCCCGGCCAGGAGTTCAGCAATGACAACGTGGAAGCACCGATCCGCCTGGGGATCGAAGGTGATCACAAGAATCTGAAGGGACTTTCCCGTCTCACGCCTCGCAGGTCCTCCCCTCCATAGCATCACAAGGCGTGATGTGCAGTGTACAGTTTCAGAACGAAACTGCGAGTTGGAGAACAGTCAGGTTGTCTTTCGTACCCGTCACCTCCGGCGTACGCGTTTCACGCCGCACAAGCTTAAGAATCGTATTCCGATCAAGGTGATATCCAATACCGGCTTCCACTTCGAAGACATTATTGTCCCAGCGGAGATTTGAATCACCGATCGGGAGCCTCGAGAAGATGAGGCCGCCGACGCGGGCCGCCGTGTAGAACCGGGGGAACCAGGTGTATTTGGCTTCGGCGTAGTAGCCGATTGCGGAGATTTTTGTGTCCTCGTTTTCGAACGGGACGGTCCACTGGCTGTAGACCCCTTCACCGTTAAGAAGGAAACGATCGCGGCTGAATTCGAGGTCTGCCTCGCCAATCAGCTGCTGGTAGTGGTTGCTTGATACATCGCGGGGCAGCGGCTTGCCGCCGTCGGCCAGATACGCCCCCATCGCGGCGGAGGCACCGAGCGTCAATCCCATCATCGGTGTGTACGCCAGGCGGACGATCTTGTTGAAATCGCTGTTCTGATTCATCGTATGATATGCCGCCGAGCTGATGGTGCCGTTTGAACCGGCGACAGCATAGTGCAGGCGCCCGGCATCGCCGTAGAGCATCGCACCAAGATCGTAAATCCCGGAGTCGAGCAGGCGCATGCCAAGCCCTTTTCCTCTCCCGTTGAGGACATCGAGGCGTGTCGCGACTTGATTGGTCAGTGAAGTGCGGTATTCATAGATCAACGGGAGCCCGTAGAGGAAATTCTTCGACGGAAATCGGCGCTCATCCAGATTGCCAAACGGCATGTCGAACTTTCCCATCTGCACATTGAACCCCAGCCCGGCAAAGTCGACGATACGGATTGCAGCGTAGTCGATCTCCAGCGCGTCCTCTTCCACGGAACGGGTGTTCGCCAGGACAAACACATTGTCCGTTACCTTTGCGTCGATGAACATGTCGAGGCGCCATCCGAACGTTGCTTCTCCGCGGTTGAGCGACCGCTGGTTCTGGGAGCGCGACGTTTTCAGGGCGAAGGCCGAGGCCTCGCCGCTCAATTGCACCTGAGCGAAGACCGTTGAACATGCGGTCATCACGAAGAAAAGAGACACCAGGACATTCTTCATAGTCGGATCTCAGTACGTGAAGTTCACCGCAACGACGTCCCCCCCTTTGACCGTAACGGTCTGAGTCACGGCGAGCTCACGGCCATACCAGAACTTCACTGTGTATGTGCCGCTGGGAACGTTCTTGATCGAATAGACTCCCTGATCGTCAGGGACGGCAAAGTACGGATTCTCCAGGACGAGGATTGTGGCGTTCATGTGCGAGTGGATATCGCAATACACGCGCACAACGCCGGCTTTGTCGAACCGCACGGATTTCTGCGTGCCGGTAGGATAGCGGCCGAGATCGAATTCCTTCGGCTGAGAGTAGGAAAATACATTGTGGAACACGTTGTCGCGGTTTGGAAAGTCGATCGTCGTCCCAAGAAGAACCGGCAGGACCTGCGGATGGAACATGAGATCGCGCTGATCGAGCACAGGATGGACAGCGGGAGCGGGATACGTCTGTCCGTTCAGGGCGTCGCTCTCGAGGTAGACGACCGCCCGCTCTGAAATCTGATAGCCGGGCTTCGACGACGATGGATGATCCATCCCGGTCATGGCAGGGCGATGCGTACTGTAGCGATCGATCGCGGGAGGTTTCGGCGCGTCCGCGTCACTCCGGGCAACAACAATTCTTCCCCGCACTTCCCCAAGCTTCTTTGAATCCTGCGCCGGTACCTGACGGGTGTGGGCCAACATCCCCCCGATCACAAAGAGTCCGAGAAGAATAGATCTCCCCGACGGTCGAGGTTTGGGCATAGAGGCTGTCTCCAGGTGCATCTGCCTATCAATTAACTAATTTTGGAATGATAATCAATGAAGGGCAGGTGCGACTGCCGGATTGTAACGTGCAACAAAAAGCCCGCACCAACCACGTTGATGCGGGCTTGTGCACTACACCATACACGCGTTCAGGCAGGCTGCCGAACTTCCGCCGCGCAGTACCGATCGAACGCCTTGGTCAGGATCTCTGCTACCTGATCCGCGTTATGTCCTTCGATCTGGTACCGATGAATCATGTGGACGAACTTTCCGTCGCGCATGATCGCGAACGAAGGAGATGACGGTGGCTGGTCAGTGAAGTACTCACGTGCCCGTGCTGTCGCATCTTTGTCCTGTCCCGCAAACACCGTCACAAGCTTGTCGGGCACCGCTGAATTCAGCAGCGCCTTTGCCAGCGCCGGACGGGCAGCACCCGCCGCGCATCCGCAAGTGGAATTGACGACGACAAGCGTCGTTCCTTTACCGGCGGGGAGCGTTGCATCGACATCTTCTGGTGTCCTCAGCTCCTTCGCTCCAAGCCTGGTTACTTCGTCTCTCATTTGCTGTATCAGAATGTCGTACATGTGCCTTCTCCTTATATCCTGCGGATCGAATGTCATGGTCTTATTACACGATTAATAACAAATTCAGCCGGAATTCGTTCCCGGGGGGCGTGTCTGCGGTTTCGACGATGTCCGTTCGCTTCCCTGCGCCTCCACCGTTCGATATTGCTTGTTCGACATTGCTTGTTCGACATTCTTCTGTTCACCCAAAGCCCTAGGAATATCGAGTGACGCACAACGATCGCCGGCCTGTGAATTGTGATTAGGGATTCCCTCCACCTCCACCGTTCGACATTGCCTGTTCGATATTCTTCTGTTCAGCCCTGTCCCCAGAAACATCGAATGACGCACCACGATCGCCGGCCTGTCATTTGTGTTTGGCGACTTCCTCCACCGTTCGACATTGCTTGTTCGACATTCTTCTGTTCAGCCCTGTCCCCAGAAACATCGAATGACGCACAACGATCGCCGGTCTGTCATTTGTGTTTGGCGACTTCGTCCACCTCCACCATTCGATATTGCCTGTTCGACATTCCTCTGTTCAGCCAAAGCCCCAGGAATATCGAGTGACGCACAACGAACGCCGCTGTATGAGATGTGACCGATCAGGTCTGGCCCGCGGCCGTGCGCGGTGGCTTGAAGCCCCGGTAGGTGTCGTAGCGGGAATCATAAAAGAGGAGCTGAAACGAGCGGTCTCTCAATGTACCGCCTGACGGATAGAGGTAGAATTGTTCGATTGATGCGGTCTTCGCGGGAGAAGGCTTGTGATTTTCAACGTAGAACTCAAGGACGAAATACCCGTTTCGGAATTCCGCGGTCCTGAGTTGTTCGAGGATGTTTTCGTGACTGAAGAGACGAACGTCCCGCTCTACCATGGGGTGAGGATGGCTCAAAGGTGAGAGTGAATCGGAGGGATCAATCCGGGATCTGACACAATCCTCTTCCCTTTCCGTTATTGCTCGAGTCCCTGGACGTACTCGCTGCGGCGGATAAGCATAAGAATGGCGGAATGAGGGACGATCAGGTATTTCCGCTCATCATACTCAAGTTCAATCCCGGAGTCGCGGAGGAACACTGCGAAATCCCCTTCTTCAGCCTGCAGCGGCATGTACTTGATCGGATCCTTGGGAGATGTCGACCATTGCTCCTGATCGAGATAATGGGGATTCGGAACTGCATATCCCGGTCCGACTTGCACAACAACTCCGCTGTTCACCTTCTCTTTCTCCTTGACGCCCGGAGGAAGGTACAAGCCGTGGTTTGTGCGTTCAGACTCGGCGTCCGGCGCGATCAACACCTTGTCACCGACGAGTATGATTTGTTTACGGGTTTTGATTTCCATGATTGATGATCCCTCGACAAAAGATACCACTTTTTGTCCGACTCCGCAATTTCACCGGCTCAGCGCTTAGGTGCCGGGGTTTTGGCCGGTTCTTCTTCGTCTTCAGGGGAACGCAGAAGATCGCGCACATCGCTGACTCCGCGGATTGCCACAACGAGCGCGATACCAAAAAAGAGCAGGGCCGCAAGACTAAAAAGGATGAGCCAGAGTACTGAACCCGTCGTCATGAGTGCTCCTGTATGGCAATGCGCTTTGGAGGAGAAGTCCGCTGACTGATAAGCGATCCGACGATCATGCCCAGTGCAGCGAGAAAGAAGCTGAGCATGCCTGCGACATTCACATCCGCAATGAACGCCAGCCATGAAGGAAGCAGGTCACGCGATTTTTCGAGCACAAGGAACCCGGCCGGGGCAGCCGCTCCCATGACCAGTGAAGCGTATGCGCCGATGTTGTTTGCTTTCTTCCAGTACATCCCGGCGGCGACGCAGCCAAGGGCTCCCGAAGTATACATCGCTCCTGTCACATAGAGATACTGGAATGCTGTATCCGGAATCTTGTACCACAATCCGAACACGAGGAGGAACACGCCGATGACTCCAGCGACAATTCTCGTGATTGTCACGGTCGTTGCTTCCGAGAAGTCCTCCTGTCGTGTGCATGCGATCACGTCGCGCGCGAGGACAGAGCTCCACGCAAGAAGGTAGGCACTGTAGGTGGACATGGATGCCGCGAGCATCCCTGCAACGAGCAGACCGAGAAATCCGGGAGGCACAATGGTGCCGAGCAGTTTCGGCATCGCGGAGGCACTCGGCAATCCCGGACCGAAGAACGCAAGGGCTGCCACACCCCAGAACATCGGTATCATGGCCCTGCCTGCGAATGTCAGCCCGGTCCAGAAGAAAACTTTCTTTGCAACTGCGGGACTCTCCGACGCCAGGGCTTTTGAGGTGCCGGGCTGCCACAATGCACCCGCGGCGAGGCTCGAGACAAAAATCCAGATGACGAATGTCCAGCCAAACCGCGGGTTATCGAACGGATTCACGCCTGCCGTTCCCAAGGTTCCAGCGACAGCGTTGCTCATGGACGTCAGATCCACCCGCCAGAAGACGGCGATGGTCGCAACGAGCATTCCGAAAGCGAGGACGACGAACTGCATGAAGTCGGTGATGACGATCGAGAACATGCCTCCGAGAATCGTATACGCGATCACGATAACGAGCATGATGCTCATCGTCAACACGAGCGCCCCCTGGCCGAACCCCATCACTTCCGTCAGGAAGATCCCATCGAACTTCAGGAAAATTCCCATGTTCAACACCCCGCCGAGGAAGAGAATGAGTCCGCCAAGGAGCCGGACCTTCCGTGAATACCGGAGCTCGTAGAATTCAGGGATTGTCATCACGCGCAGACGACGGAGCCCCTCGATGATGAAACCGGTTCTTCCGACGAGCACATACGCGATCATGGCAAGGATGCCGATAATGAAACCGGAAAATCCTGCGACATAGCCGAGCTCGCCGTAGTACACGTAGGTGACGGTTCCAAGCTCGGTCGCGACAAACGTTGCGATTCCGAGCGACACTTTTACTTTTCGGCCGGCGACCATGTAGCCGGCGAGATTTTCAACGTACCGCTTCGCCCAGATGCCGAGCCCAACACTGGCAAGCAGATACGCGGCCGTCAATGTCCAGTCAACAACTCCGTAGTTCATCCGGCAAACACCTGCCGCCAGAACTGACGGTACTGGCTCCATTTCATAAAGTTGATTCCCCAGTGCGGACTCGCACCCGTCGTCCAGCATGTCACCCGTCCCTTGCCGAACGTGCGCGATGCGAGCAGCGGGTACCATGTTCCCTGATTAGAGATTTCCACGATAGCGTCGCAGCCTTCACGAAGGCCCGTCTCGTTGAATCCCAGGAGCGCGGGAAGCGTCGCCCAGTCTAGACCGCGCACCATCGGATGTTCGGGCTCATTGCATCGGACATCGTAGCCGGCTGTGGACTCGATCAGATCATCCCCCTGCAGACAGACGACTGGAAACACGTCATGCAGCCTCGATCTCGCCCAGCCTCCTTTTCCGAGCTCACCGCCGAAGCTGTACCATCCGCCGTTCATGTGGAAGTGACCGCCCCGCGCGATCCAGTCGCGAAGAATATCGAACCGATCAGGAAACGTCACGGGCCGATCGCCCCATTTTGCTCGTTGAAAGAAATCAGGATGAAGCATGAGGCATTTCGTTTCGACGTCCCCAAAGACGATAGCGGTCGCCCATTTCAATCGCTCGTCGAACGCTTCCGGCGAAAGATGGTATAATTCCCAGGAGGGTTGGGAGATAACATCGGCGTCGGGGATTGCCCGCAGAGCATCGACGAACGGCTGGGCGTAGTTGATTGTCTCGACGTCTTTGACTTCAGACTTGAATGGCGACTCGATGTACTTCTGGCCGAGCTGTATACACCAATTGCCAACATGCCAGATACGGCGGCTTGGGGATTGGGACATTGGATCGCTCTTTCGGGAATGGAAGGAATGCAGCCGGATTCTCCGCAAGTATAATCAACGCGATCGGGAAATTCTATAGCTGAATGATCCGGGTGGCAGGGAAGTTATTCGACGACGTCATTCGCACAGCGACGACTGGTGTTGCTGGATGTCAGGGGCAGATCATTCCGCCGGCATGGCGGCCTTCGTCGAAGGAGCCTCTTCATCTGCCGCATCGATGGGCACTGTTTGATGCTGAAGCGGGGCGTGGGGTTCTTCCACAAAACGGAGGCGGCGGGCCAGCACAATACACAGGAGGGTTGCAATAACCGCAATAACGCCGACGATGCCAAATCCTGTCAATGTTCCGTCACTCCCCTTCCCGATAATGAGACCTCCTGCAAATGAGGCAATGCCCGCAGTGAACTGCTGCATCGAAGCGCTGATGCTCATGAAACTCCCGCGGCGTCTTGGATGAACCGTTGCGGTCACCATCGCCATCGAAGGAACACCTCTTCCCGCGACGAGCACCATGAACAACGTCAGCGCGATGATCGCGAGGGGAAGCGAAACGTGGGGAAGGTTCGTCACGAGAAGAATCGGCAGAATGGATGCTGCGGCGAGAAGCACGAAGACGGCAAGTTTGCCGTACCGATCTGACAGCCGTCCGATGACACGCGACGTGACGATCGTTGCAAGCCCGCCGAAGAAGTAGATGTACGGCAAATCGCTTTCGCTTCTTCCAACGTTTGTGACGAAGTAAGGGCTGATGTACGGGATGATCATGAATCCGGCTGCGATGAGCGTGATCATGAAGAGCAGCGATCGCTGGGTTGACTCCTCTGTGAGAAGAGACCGCACAGTCTGGAACGGGCTCTCCGTTACAGCCGAGGCGAGATGAACACGGATCGATGGAAGAATCCGGGCTGCGACGATCCAGCATACGAGTGCCGACGATGCAAGGAAGACAAACGACATGTGCCAGCCGAACCGATTGGCGATGAAGAGTCCGAGCGGTACGCCTGCAACCTGCGCGAGCGAGAAGGAAGTCATGATCATTCCCATTGCGGAGCCGCGCCGTTCGTATGGGACAATGTCTCCCACAATAGCGAGGACGACCGCGCCGATGATGCCACCGAACGTTCCTGCGACGATACGGGCACCGAGGAGAAACCAGTACGTGGGGGCAATGGAACAGAGAAATGTGCCGATCGTGAAGCCGGCGTACAGGGCGAGCAGCGACCGCTTCCTGTCGAACCGGTCAAGAAAGAACGCGGCGAAGAAACCTGACACTCCGGCGCTGAATGTGTAAACGGAGACAACGAGCCCAAATTGCTGAGTCGATATGCCGAACAGCCTCATGAGCTGGGGCCCGAGAGGCATCATGATCACGAAATCGAGGATGTTCGTGAACTGAATGGCAGTGAGGATCAACAGGACAAACTGTTCGGTATTCCGGGAACGCCAGGCTTTCAGGGCCGGGATCAATTGCGGCATTGCTTCTCCTTGACATGACAGACAAGCAATTAACAGCAGTCAGGGAGGGGGAAGTTCCCCGCGGATATCACGCAGCTATGGCCGGAGAATGCTCCGCCTAAAGACCGTTTGGTGCATCAAGGCGCAGGTCCGGGGTTTGAATGTATGGAGATTCACATATGGCCGTACCTTGATAGCCGGGAAGCGGCTAGTCATTCCAACTTGTCCGCCGGAAAAGGATTAACCCTTTTCCCATCCTTTTGGACGATTGAACATCCTTTGATCTCTTTGTAGTTTGTTCACACTCGAGTCGCTCATAAGTCAGTGCTGCTCAAGGCGACAAATCCTACATTCATTTTCACGGAGGTTTGCATGAAACGATCCTTCTTCAAGGCGGTGTCTTCAATCCTGATAGCCATGATGCTGACAACGGCTCTCGGCTGCTATGGGTCCTTTCCGTTGATCAACAAGGTATACAAGTTCAATGGAACGCTGGGGAACAAGTTCGTCAACGAACTTGGGTTTCTTGTCATGAATATCGTCCCGGTGTACGGCGTGGCCGGCTTCATCGACGCGGTGCTGCTCAATACGATAGAGTTCTGGACAGGCAAGAACCCGGTCACCACATCGAACGATGTCGTCGTGCCGTTGAATCCGACTTCATCGTTGACATTGAGAGGAGGGGACGGAAGTGTGCTTCTCACCACAACCACGGACGAGGGAATTCAGCAGTACGTGTTTCAGAAGGGAACTGATGGGACCGTCGTCAAAGACATCAATGGGAATGTCCTTGCCCGGTGCAGCATGACGCCCGACGGTGGCATGTGCATTTTCGACGGGCACAGCAACCTGATCGCCACGTGTTCAGCCGCGCAAGTTCGGTCCCTGGCGCAATCGGACAACCTCGCCCGGCAATAGGTTTCTTCTTCGTTTCGGATGATAAAAAAAGGTACACGGTCTTGCCGTGTGCCTTTTTTTATTGCGTCTGGTCCGCCCGCCTGCGTCCTGAGAATCGGACTGCGGCGGGCATGCGGGATTTTGCGTCGACTCGTGAGCTATTTCCCAAGCGGAGGCGCATCCGCCACGCTTTTTGGCGGAGAACCCTTCCTTGTCTCTCCAAATGAAAACTGCCAGTTGAGTTTCCTCTTCTGGCAGTTGGTTCGTCGGAACGGCCCGCCTGCGTCCTGAGTAACGGACTGCGGCGGGCATGCGGGATTTTGCGCCGACTACTTCTGCTCCTCCTCGCGGAGGCGCATCCGCCACGCCTTTGGGCGGAGAACCCTTCCTTGTCTCTCCAAATGAAAACTGCCAGTTGAGTTTCCTCTACTTCGAATTCAGAATTGCGCACCACTTTCGCGCGCGAAACTCTGCTCGGGGCAGACCCCGCCAAAAACCGGCGGGGTCCTCAAAACGACGATGGAGTTAGCATCGCCACTGCGTGGCTTGCTAACTCCAGTCGTTTTGGGAGTCGGAACGGCCCGCCTACGTCCTGAGAATCGGACTGCG
>DATJQB010000399.1:0-3005 GCA_035506075.1 Bacteroidota bacterium
ACAGGCCCGGGGGGCGATGGACGCCGCAAACGCGAAACTTCGAATGGCTCGCAACGGTGCCCGCCCGGAAGAAAAAGAAGCGATGGAGAAGCTCTATCTGCAGGCGATGCACCAATTCGAGCTTGCCGAGAAGACCTGGAACCGCATACAGGCAATGTACAAAGACAGCGTCATTTCCGCGCAGGAACACGATCAGGTTGAATTTCAATACCGGGCAGCAAAAGAACAGCTCGATGCGGCCAAGGCGAAATACCAGATGGTGCTCAACGGTGCGAGGATCGAAGAGCTCCAAGGAGCGGAAGGACTGGCACGGCAGGCGGAGAACGCATACAACGAGGCGCTCGCGTATCAGCAGGAAACTCGCTTGCGCGCACCTGCCGACGGAGAGCTCTTCAAACGAATCGTTGAGAAGGGAGAGATCGTCGCAGCTGGCTATCCTGTCATGAGCGTGCTCAACCCCGGGGACAGCTGGATCGTTGTCCAGCTCCGGGAGGATCTCATTCCGACCATCCATAAGGGATCAACGCTCATGGTGACGATTCCGGCTCTTGGAGGCGCATCCCATCCGTTCACAGTCACGTACATTGCCGCCATGGCGGACTTCGCGACGTGGCGTGCAACGAACCAGAAAGGCGATTTTGATCTCAAGACGTTTGAAATCCGCCTCCGCGCTGATCACCCGGTGCCCGGTTTGCGTCCCGGCATGACTGCACGCGTCACACTCTAACATTGAACACTCATGAACACGTTTCTTAGATCCCTCAAACAATCGACAACGTGGAAGATCGCCATCAGGGAAACCGAAAGGCTCTCAACACGGCGGACGCTCCTGCTCCTGATGACCGTCCTCCCCATCGCCCTGTCGTTCCTCCTGGCGTTCATCTACAAGAACGAAGTTGTGACGGACATCCCGATGGCAGTCGTTGACCAGGATCGGAGCGAGCTGTCGCGCCTGCTTACACGCTCGGTCGACGCGACGCGTTCGATGAAAGTTGTGATGAGTCTGAGCAGCGTCGGGGAGATACGCGAGCAGATGAGAAAAGGGACAATCCTCGGAGCGCTGTACATCCCGGACGGTCTCGAACGCGAGCTAAAGAAGGGAAAGCAGGCGCACGTGGTCATCTACAAGGGATCCTTCAACCTCATCATTGGCAATTCAATCCTGAAGGATGCGACGACGATCGTCAAAACCGTCTCGGCAGGGGTGTTGATGAACAAGTTCCGGAAGGCCGGGATGACGGAGGATCAGGCGCTCGCGCTCGCAAACCCCATACGCCTGGATTCCAACAACCTGTTCAATCCAAATTACAACTACGAATCGTATTTCGTGCCGTGCCTCATCGCCGCGATGTTCCAGATGCTGATTCTCGTGACATCGGTGCTGCTCATCAGCTCCGAGCACCATGACGGCACGTTGCGCTCACTGCTGGATCTTGCCGATGGCAATACCGCTGCAATTCTCATTGGGAAATCGCTTCCGCATCTGGCCATCCATGCCGCAACGACGCTGTTCATTCTTGGGATCATCTTTCCGCTGTTTGGAATTCCCGTGCACGGATCGCTTCTCCTTCTCCTCGGATACGTTCTGTTTGCGAATGCGGCTGTCTTCTTTCTTGGATTTCTCATTTCCTCGCTGGTCCACAATCAGCTTTTTGCAACCGAGATAGCAGTCTTCATCACCACGCCGGCGGTTTTGTTCAGCGGCTACACTTTTCCAATAGAGGCAATGCCGGTCCCGCATGGCATCTTCGCGCAGCTCCTCCCCTTTACCTCATTCTTCGCCGGGTTCATCAAGATCTATGAGATGGGAGACTCCGTTTGGATGCTCGGACCTGAGATTGCTGTGACAAGTTGCATCCTGGCGGTCTCCGTTGCCGGGTCGTTGTTTGTTTTGCGCAGAGTCGCTTCTCACGCGTCTCACGCTTTGCCGGAGGGAGGCATCGATGAAGCGACGATATGACGGTTTTCTTGCGGCCGTCCGGCGCGAAGCCGGGTTCATTGCCGGTGATTTCGATCTTGTGACGGTCCTTCTTGTGGCGCCCCTGTTCTACGCGTTGTTCTACACATCGATCTATTTCTTCAAGACAGAACACGATGTGCCAATCGTCGTGGTCGATAACGACCGGTCGGAGCTCTCAAGGTCTCTCACGACAAACCTCGAAGCGCATCAACTCCTCCACGTTGTCGGCGTCATGGGCGACCGTGCGGCAGCCGATGAGATGCTCTCAAAACGTGAGATCGAGGCAGTCGTGTATGTGCCGCAAGGCTTCGAAAAGGACATCAAATCCGGGCACGCGACAGATCTTCGTGCGTTCGTGAACAACAGCCGGTTCCTCGTCGGCAATGACGTCAACAAGGCCCTCAATGAAGTTGTCTTCACCATGGGATCCGGCATCCGGATGAAATTCCTCGAGATGAAGGGATACGGCAGCAAGGAAGCAGCGGAGATCACCGAGCCCCTCTCCGGCGATATCCGGCCTCTCTTCAATTCATCGGAAAGTTATGGCGACTTCCTCATTCCCGGGATTCTCCTCATTGTCCTCAACCAGACCCTGCTTATAGGACTGGCGGAGAGCGTTGCGAAGGAGCGGGAAGTGAACGGACTTCGCCGGCTGCACAGTACCGCGAACAAGAGCGTTTCGGCGATGATCGCCGGGAAGGGAGCGCTCTATTTCGTCATCTTCGGAAGTTACGCGATGCTCTTCTTCTCGGTCCACTTCTCCCTTTTTTCAATCCCGTTGAATGGCGATCGCTCTGCGCTTGCGGCGCTGACAGTCCTGCTTCTCGTGGCTACGATCTGCTCGGGGATGTTCCTTGCGTCGTTCTTCCGCAAAAAGATCATGGCGCTGCAATTTTTTGTTTTTACAAGTTACCCGGTGCTGCTCACATCCGGATACAGCTGGCCGCTTTCAGCAATGCCGGCTTGGCTTCGGGTCGCAGCAAATCTTCTTCCGACCACTCCCTACTTCCAGGCGGCCATCAGGATCACGCAGATGGGGGCAGGA
>DATJQB010000400.1:0-9470 GCA_035506075.1 Bacteroidota bacterium
CGCGGCGCCAATTGACCCGGCAAGAACTTCGGAATTCAGGTCTTGCACACACACAGCACGCTCATGTTTGCATACCCAATTGCATCCGTAACAGTCAAGCGGCAAACATGCTATGGTTGTCAGTGGTGAGTACGGCATGAATCTCCCGAAGTGTCCCCCTCCCAGCACAATGACGTGCGGCGTGCCGACGGCGCACGAGATATGAGCCAACCCGGTTTCTGCACCAACAGCAAGGCGAACCCTCTTAAGAATCGCTGCCGTTTGTCCAAGCGCTGTTTTGCCGCAGAGGTTCACTGTCTTGACTTTGATGTCCTTCAGATTCGAATCCGTGATCTCCTTGTCTGCCTCCGTACCGAGAGCCAGCACAGAGAAACCGTTTTCACGGCAAATCTCATTGAGAGCTTTTCCATAACCGCTGTATAATCGCATTCCGTACTGGGCTCCTGCAAAGAGCGCTATGGTGGTTTCAGGATTGAGCCCATGCTCGCGGAACACATCATCGGCGGAGGAATCTCCGTCTGCCAGGTGGTATTCAGGCTGAAGCTTTTCTTCACGAATCCCGATGCCGGCGAGGAACTCGGCGTATCGTTCGAGTTCGGAATTCCATCCCCGCTTCGTTTCGATGATTCGGCTGTAGAGCGTATTGTGTTTGCGGCGAAGTTCATCAGCAATGTTGCTATTGTCGCCGTCAAACGCGACAGTGCAGTTCACACCGCTCTTCAGTGCAAGAAGATCGGTCAAGGACTCACGGGAATAGACGGTATTGAGGAGGACATCGGCTCCAAGACTGCGAATCCTCTCGAGCAATCCCTCCCTGTAGACTTCCAGGTTGATTGCCTTTGATCGATCGAACGGGATGACATCATCCACGAATGGTGAATGCTCGTACAGCGGTGCTGCTGAAGCCTGGCAGACCACAGTGATGAGCGCCCCGGGATGCTCTCGCTTGATGGCAGGGAACATGGAACTACCGAGCAGATTGTCCCCTATGGAATCCGTCCTGAGAACGACGATGTGCTTTGTCGTCGCAGGCAGGGCCTTCCCCGGCTCAAACCGGGCCAGGCAGAACCCAAATTTTTCGTGCGACTCCTTGAGCAGCTTGAATCTCGGATCCGACTGGATTTGCCTGAAACTTCGATGGTGCTTGATGTGATAGATGTCATCGAGCGCGATCACGCACGGCCCCTGCAGCTTGTCGATGAGATAATTGAACTCAATGTTTCCCATATGACCGCCGCTGTCGAGCAGCACGAAGTCAGGGCGATAGTCGCATGCCCTAAGGAATTCCCCTATCAAGTCATCCTGGGCACCTGTAAAGTCCGTTTCCTTGTAGTACAACAACGCCCGTTCCTGCTCGCGGTGGTCAACGACGATATCGTCATATTCCACATCGCGGACGCACTGTTTTTCGATCTCCTCGAGGGTCGGCAGGATTGAGCGTGGGACGCTGAGACCCCGCAGCAGCTTGACAGAACCAAGCAGATTCCGCGCTGCAAGATTCTGGAGTGCCAGCTCGTAGTGCGCCGGATTAACCTCGATCGAGCAAAACGTGGTGGATTTGAGCCCGAGGTCGTGTAGCGTTGCTGCGATGACACGCGTTGTCCCTTCCCCAAGATATGTCCCCGTCTCAAGAACCCACTTCGGTCTTAGTTCTGAAAATACTTCCTTGATCGCATCAGCGAACTGTGACTCATCGTGGACCGCGGTGAGATCATGATGCCCGACGACGTCTGAGGCGACAACGAGACGTCGCTTTCCGCGTGCAGCGTTCGAAGTTGATTCTGCTTTCGTATCCTCGTGTGGCTGACCCTCGATTGAAGCTGACTTGACATCCCGGACTTTGCGATCAGCACGCCCAACGAGTTCCTTCATGACTTCGGGATGCTCGCCGTGGAAGGGGACTGTGCATGAGCTCGAATCGCCGGCCCACGGGTGGTACTGCCGCTCAAGCAGAGTTCGGTTCTCCGGGGTCCATTTGAGGAAGCCTTCCTCGAACCACTGACGCATGTCTACACCCCACGAATCGCCCCATCCGTATTTGCCGTAGAGCTCCATTTTCTGCTTAACCTGCGATGCCAGAACGTAGCTGTAGTGGTACGGGACAATTCCCAGGCGGCGCGTTTCGACGCCATCGATAAGGTGCATGGTTTCTGTCGATTGATCGGACCCGGGCCAGACAAGCCTCGGCGGGCGATGCGACGCGAATCGGGCTCCTTCCACGAATTTGAAGAGCCTCCGATAGTGGTTCGCCTTCTGAAAGAAAAGGGGTGAGAAGAAGATATAGTCGTACCCTTTCCAGAAGTTGTCAGGTATAAAATTCATCTGCGTGATTGATCGGTCCTGTTCGAGCATGTTCTTCACTTTCAGAAGATCACGCTTCTTGTAGATCTCGTCGGAATCCACGAGCCATACGTAATTGCCGGTGACGACTTCGAGCGCCTTGTTCTGCATCTCGCATTTCTCCGGCCATCTCCCCTGTATCACATGCAACTTCTTGGCGGGATCAGGGAAGCTCTTGAGAAATTCGACGCTGCCATCGTTCGAGCTGCCGTCGGCGTTTGCAGCGAAGAGACATTTCTCGACCGCCCCTTCGACGACGATAATTTCATGCGCGACGTCATAGATCGCCTCGACGCAGGGCTTAAGGAACGGCATACCGTTTAAGACAATGATGACAAACGAAATCTTAACAGGCCCTTCTTCTTTCTTCGCTGCAGAAATTGGCAGGGTGCTCATGATTTTCCCGTGGAGAGTGACAGGATCCAGTGACGATGGCGCCTTTTCAAGGTCGACCACGATCGACATCGGGCGATAGGGGGACTGTACCCTCTTGTCGTTGTCCGGCGTTCGCTGGATGAAGCCTCTTGCATAGTCAATCTCGTTCGTGACATACGATCCATCCATCGCCCAGAAGTGGAGAAACCGGATCTTTCCGTGTTTGCCAAATGCGCTCTTGTTCAACAGGCGGGCAACGCTCTCGTGCCGTGGGAACCACACGTGCCCCGGTTGTTCCGGTGTTCCGCCTCCACCAGGATCAAAAACGATATCCCCCTTCGCATTCTTCTTCGATCGATCGCGCAACACATCGCAACCGTAGTCTGGAATAGAGAGTCTGAAATATCCTCCCGGCTTCAGAACGCGGTGGATCTCATTCACTACTGCACCCAGCTTGTCGTACGGAATATGCTCGAATACATCCTCCGCCTGGAACGCGTCCACTGATGCATCGGGCAATGGAAGAGGCTGTGTGATATCATGCTGCAGATGGCGCTCATCAGAATTTGCCAGAGATAATCCCACCCATCCCTGGTACTCGGACCGACCCGGAACGTCGCCGGCATAGAGTTTCAGTTGTTTTCGCTGACGCACTCTGCTCCATGTCAGGCGGCCATCCTGCGCGGTATTGTATTGTAAGGTGATGGAATTCAGCAACTCACCCAGGTTCTCGTCAATCTTCTCCGACAGGACCTTTCCCCACTCGGCTGAGCGTTCGACTCTCGCATTTTCCCGTTCGCGACTTTCTTGTCGATCGCAAAGGGGAAAAATCGATCGGGTATCCTCAGATACAATCGATTCGTAGAATGCGCTCAAACGCACCGCGTGACGCACCACCGACAGGCTGCGACGGGCCTTCAACGCCCTGTCTTTCAAGCCCTCCCAGAACTCCGCCGGCTCCCGGCGAATCGATTCTGCAGCATCCTCAAGAAACGCCGAAAGTCCGACATTGTATCTTCTCAACATCTGCCTCTGCAGAACCAGGGCATCGCATGTCACAACGCCAATTCCGGCATCCAGGTAGTCGAAAATCTTATTCGATGAGGAGTGAGTGAACATGATCTTTTCGTATGCGGGATGAGTCAAATCCATGCCGCGCCAGAGTGAAAGCAGGCCGATGTCGTACTGGGCAAGCTCACGTGGCAAAACGCTCGGCGATACGGGCTCGTGCACATGGTAGAACGGGGTTGCCGCTGAGAACTCGAGGTGTTCGGAAAGCGTCGATTGAAGTCCACCGGTGAAGTGAGGCAGCGGAGAGGGATACAGGTGAAAGTGGATGCCGGCATCGGCCATCATGTGAGCGAACTCAAGCAGATAAAAATTGTCGCGCGGGTTTTTTGCGGCGGCGAATTTTTCGATCGATACGTTGCCTGCATACACGATGCTCAAGTTGGATCTGTCAACCGATCGCCTGCTCGCACCGATGGCAAGCCTGTCCCAGCAGTAGTCTGGGAAAAATATCACCTTGCCGGCGATCGAGTATCCCGCCGCGTACTTTGCGGACTGTACGAGCAAATCCCTGCAACAGATACCGTCGGCATGCTCGAGGCAGAATCGTTCGCTCTTCAGCGTGACCTCGTACTGCCCTTTGATATGACTCTCTCTGACGACGCCTGCAAGAACATCATAATCATCGAGAACGACCTTCCCCAAGCGGGTCTTTATGAACAACTCAGCGATCTCGAAGTTCCAGTGTGCGAAAACATGGTAGAGAAACGCTTTGTGCTTGAATGCCAGCGCAAGGGCCTCGGCCGGATTCTCATACCGGTACGTCTCATCGAACGAACAAGAGCTGTCTTGAGGAAGATCTCCCTTATGCAGCAGGACGACATGCCAGCCGTTCATCCGAAGACCATAGCCGATCTTGCAATTACGGCCCCAGACAAGATCTGCAACAAGAACTATTGTTCTTCCTTTTCCAGGGCTAACCTTGCGTCTATGCTCCATAGAACTCTCCTATCGTCTGGGCGACGTACTCCAATTGCTCTGCCGTGAGATCCGGAAACATGGGCAAACTCAGAATCTCCTCCGCATGTCGTTCTGCGACGGGGAAATCGCCGCGACGGTATCCCAACTCATGTGCCGCCTCCTGCAAGTGAATGGGAATTGGGTAATGGATCTTCGTTGCAATGCCTCGCTGTGCCAGGAACTCCTTGAGGCGATCGCGTCGGGCCGCCCGAATGACATACGTTTGATACACTCCTTCTACACCATCCTGCTCAACCGGAATCGTCACCCAGCGGGAAAGCCTTCGCGAGTAGAAGCTGGCGATTTCCCTTCTGCGCCTGATCCACTCGTGCAGATAGTCAAGCTTTGCCAGAAGCATGGCCGCATGGACCGTATCCAAGCGGGCATTATAACTCCAGGCACTGCATTCGTCGCGGTTTCGCAGTCCATGGTTTCTTGATCGACGGAGCGCAGCGTCCAATTCCGCACTGCTTGTCGTTATCACTCCTCCATCACCCGCGGCTCCCAGCACCTTCAATGGATGGAGACTGAAGCACCCCATCGTTCCAAATCCTCCAACCCGTTTGCCCTTGAGTCTGGCCCCAACAGCCTGCGCCGCATCCTCGATAATGACGAGGTTCTTCTTCGCAGCCAGGCTTGTAATCTCATCCATCGCCGCCGGTCGACCGGTCAAGTGGACCGGGATGATCGCCTTGGTCCTCGGCGTCATTGCCCGGCTGATTTGTTCAGGATCGATTGTGAAATCGTCTGTAACATCGACAAGCACCGGACGTGCCCCGGCCAGTGCGATACTTGAAGCGGATGCGAGGAACGAATTGACTGCGGTAATGACTTCGTCTCCCGGACCGATACCCAGTACTCTCATGCTAAGCAAGAGCGCGTTTGTACCGTTGTCCACTCCGACGGCATACTGTGTACCCCCGATCTCGGCAAATCGTCGCTCGAATTCGGAGACCTCAGGTCCCAAAATGTACTCGCCGTGTTCGAGGACGCGGGCAACACCACTGAGCATCCGTTCCTTCAGGTCCGGATTACCGATGGAGAGCCGGGTAAACGGCACGTCCAACCGAGGCCGTTTCCGGGCAGGTTCTTTGCAGGCCAATAGCCTGTGCGCTCCCTCAGCGGCAGATATGTCCGTCGGTTGCATCTGCGTCACTGTTTCCAGATGAATCCCATACCGCACCAATCCAGCATCTTGAAGAACCGGTACGCTTTGCGCCGCGCAAGAAACGTTTGGACGGCGAAATGGATCGGTGAGAAGAGGCAATACTCGTCGGGTACGAGGACCGGATATTCGGAGATATGGCGCCCCGCTCCATCCTTCAACACTCGGACAAGCTCGGACGCATTCGTATACCCTGCATCTTCCTTGGCATCCACAAGGCCGACACCATTGTACGCCACGATGTCATGGAGAACGAAGATCCCCCCTTTTCTCAGGTAGGGATCGAAATGAAACAGCTGCTTGACGACATGTTCATGATCGTGAAGACTGTCGATGTAGATCAGATCGAACTTCCCCAACGCCTCGGGCCGTGTGAACTCGAGATCATTCATCTGGAGAAATTCGACGTTTCCGATTCCATAGCGTTCAACCTTCTGCTTCAGTGCCGGTCGCGTCAGGTCCACGTCAATTGCCACAAGCCGCCCTCCATTCTTCCGAAGGCCCAACGCAAGCGGCACGGTCGTTCCCCCCTCCCAGACGCCACACTCCATCGCAAGCTTTGCTCTTGTCGCCAGCTGATAGATGATCCACTGATATTTGTGTGTGCCGCTCCCGGAAACCGGATAGGGCATCAGTTCCTGCAGGAAATCAGGAAGGATGGAAAAATCGAAGCATGGTTTGTCGAAATCGTAGAAGTACGCGTCGAACTGGTCGGGCGTCGGTTCCTTGAAGCGCGCAAAGATATCAGCGTACATATGTTCCTCTCGTGTTACAGGCTCGCGCCATACTTGAATGTCTGTAATCGCATCCACAACGCATTCCGTTCCTCATAGGTCATTCCCGAGTAGCGGAACTGATCCGGCTTCCCCCGCTCCTCACGGATTTCCCTGATCACATCGAGGACCATGCGCAACTTGATAGGCGTTTGCGCTGGTGAAGTCAGATGACCGGTCTCTTCCGATTTGCTCAATTCCTCGACGTAGGAACCCCAGCGGTGTAGGAACCGGTACTGAAACTCCCGTGTCTCGGGGTCGGCGCAGCGAACGAAGTGCGAACGCTTCAGTGAGTGTTTCGTCCCCGGGATCGGGATGTTCTGGGTTTCGAAATCGGAATGTTGTTCGTAGAGCTGCGAGCCGAGCTGCGGCTGTGACATGACGTTCAGCCCGGGAGAAAGCGTGCCATTCTCGTAACCTTCCAGAATCCTCCGTGCGGTGCTCTCAATCCATTCAATCTTGGAGTTCGGCGTGCAGAGGATGAATGTGGTCGACGGCAGGATACCATGGCGATTTAAAATCGCCAGGTTCTTATCGATGGTCTCAACATTGACTTCCTTGTTGATCTCCTGCAAAATCTCCGGTTGGAAGTTCTCGATGCCGATGTGGAGGCCTTTGAATCCGGCCTTCTTCATCAGGACCGCCACCTCTTCATCAATGTCATCGATGCGTGAGAAGGCAAAGAACGACACTGGAAGCTTCTCCTCAATCACGAGGTTCAGGAACTCGATCAACTGGTTCCTTCGGCTGCAAAAATCGTCGTCGGTGAAGTAGAAGTTCTGAACGCGCGGGTGTGCTTTGATGATCCTTTTCAACAAGTTCACGAGATCTACACCAGAAATCTCCGCCATGGGTACAACGCGTTTCCCGCTCGCTTCCGGCAGGAAATTGATCGTCGAGCAGAACGTGCACCGCATCGGACAGAAATTGCGCGTGAAAATGCGGACGGTGTGAATGAGCCTGCTTTGTTCGGCCGTCAGCTCTTTTCCCCCTTCAGTGTAGAGCTTGACGTAGTAATCCCAGTATGTCTCGTACGGAATCCCTTCATAGTCGATGTTTTCGGTCGCTTCCTTGAATTCCTTTCGCGAGAGCGGAATCGCCGCATTCTTGAACACAATCCCCGGGATCTCGTCGAGCGGCGTCCCCTCCACGAGCGCAAGCAGGGGGCGTTCTCCCTCACCGAGTACGACAATCCGTACCGGCGATTTGTCCAACAAGGTCTGATAATCGAATTGGGCCGTATGGCCGCCGGCGATCAGGAGGGCATTAGGACAGATCCGACTCGCAAGCTGCACATTCGCGATATCGGCGATCATCGTATCCTCCTGAATAGAAAATCCGACGATATCCCACGGTCGTTCCCTGAGCTTCTCTTCGAGCGACATGCCTTCGGGGAGCAGGTTGTGCAGATTCGTATCGTAGGTTTCCCCGTAGTGACCATGTTGCTTCAGGTGACCCGCGAGCCGCTCGATGCCGAGGTTGGCGGAGAGCCATTTCGTCCTCGCAACTTCGTGCGAGCTGGTGGGCGATATCAGCAATACCTGTTTAGGCCGCTGTTCCCTTAACTTCGACACAATCGACATGTTACCCGATCCTCCCTGCCTCATCGGCAACCAAAACCGTCTCAAGCACCTTTACAGACCTCCTCAATGGATAGAGCTCGCTGTAGATATCGTCGCGGCAGATGAACAGGGGCCGGGGCTGTGTATCGATCGTCGCTGTTGTGAACTCACCGAACGGCAGCCGTCCAAGGTTCGTCACATATGACAATTGCACGGGATGTGGAATATGTGCGCCTTCTCTGCCTGAAGCTCCCGCGATGCAGAAGTAATATTTGTGCGCTCCGGCTTGTATGTACGCGGGTTCCCACGGAACAAAGTCGAGCGCACGCGCAATCGTGAGAGCCTCGGACAAGTCAGCCACATCTGAAAGCTGCCTGATATTCATCAGCGAATGACGCGGGTTCGGCGTTCCCGAGTTGGGCAGCGCCACCGGCGTGAATTCGTACTCATCACGGAGCAAGCGCGGGAACCAGGTCTTTGCCATCGCCAATGAGTGTTCGGCGGTCCTTTCATATAACTCCTTCGCCGTTTCGCCGTCCGCAATCGGAAACGTTACCTTCGCTATGATCCGGCCAGCGTCGAGTTCCGGGACCATTTCGTGTAGCGTCGTCCCGAAAAAGGAATCGCCGGCAAGAATCGCGTGCGAGACGGCATTGCATCCCCGCCAACGGGGCAGCGGCGCCTCATGCAGATTGAAACTGAATGAACTCGCATGGCGGATGCACTCCGGCTCAATCACGAACGGATAAAGAACCGAAATAAGATGGTCCACCTCGAGGTTCAGAATGTCCCTGCGTGCCAAAACTGGAATGCCGTTCTGCGCACAATACGGTACAATTCCGTCTTGCCCCCACCATCCATCATATGATTTCCGCGTACAAACACCGACAATCTCTGCGTCCGGCAGTCCGTGGAGGTATTTCAAACACTCGAATCCGAGGGGCTTTTCACCGAGGAAAACAATCCGCTTTCGTTTCATTGCTGGTGCCACCACTGAAAATAATCTTGTGTGTTTTCTTTGAGCCTGTCATACAGAGGCAGCAGTACCTGCTCCCCCGCTGCTGAAGGCATTTCTTCGTGAGAAGGAGTACTTCGGAGGAGCGGCGCTATGCCGCCAGTTTTCCAAGACTCTCTTCGATTGCCGCTGAGACACTCTGCGCTACGTAGGCCGCGTCCGACACGCTCAGGCCCGGATGCACAGGAAGCGAGATGATTTCTTTCGTCAGC
>DATJQB010000401.1:0-5893 GCA_035506075.1 Bacteroidota bacterium
CTGCAATCGTTCTGCCGCAGCCCGGACAGAGTCATCTACGGTACTGTCCGCAGCGAGACCCCGCAACTGACCGATCACGTCGGTCCCGTAGTTCCTGCCTTGAACTTTCCGCTGATGCTCGGTCAACGCGATTCCGACAGCCCTTCGTGCGGATGTGCGCGCCTTTCCAGCGTTCCCGGAAGTTGCCGCGGCCCTTGCACGCTGCATCTCGATCGTGATCTCCTCCCGCCAGCTCATCGTTTTCCACCGTCAAGTAACTTCTCAAGCGCGTCCACAAATCTGTCCGGCCGTTCCAGCTGCGGCACGTGTCCGCAGCGGTCGATGAATTCCACCGCAGCCTGGGGAACGAACTTCGCCAGCACACTGATGGTCTCCTGTGAAATCACCCCGTCCTCCTTTCCCCAGATGATGCTCACAGGCATCCTGAGACGCGTTAATTCCTCGACGAGAAAAGAATCCGCATCGATGGAGTTGATCACCTCACTCATCCCGCGCCGACACAATTCACGATAGATCGCTCCCGCAAACGGTTTGAAATACCACGGATACCGGAACCAGAGTTTTGAGAGAAGGTTCCGCGTGTCCTGCACCGAGCGAGGAGTGAAGAGATCCCGGAGTTTCTCTACCCCGCGATAGTAGACCCCTGCGGTGTTGACGAGGATGAGGTGATCGACACGATCCTGATGCTCCGACGCATATTTCGCGGCGATCCATCCTCCGAACGAGTGTCCAAGAAGGGCGAACCGTCCGGGAGCCGCCGTGTCGAGAACCTCCGTGACGGCCGCGACATGTTCCTGCAGCAGGCAGAAACGTCGAGATCCCTCCACCGTCGAGAATCCGAATCCGGGTAAATCCATTGCGATGATGCGAAAGTGCTCCCGCAGTCGGGGCACCGTTTTCAACCACGTGCTCGAGGATGTTCCAATGCCGTGAATGAGCACGAGCGTGGTTTGCTGTGCCGGGTTGCCGCCAACGAGATAATGGATCCTCCCGATGTCCGATTGGAGATAACGGCTTTGAAAGCCGAGCGAGTGGAACCTGCGGCGGACGGAGCGATGAAGGAAATCGAGCAGCGCGTCAGAACGGAAATTTTTCATCATACCAGTACCGCGTCATCTCAAGCCAGAAGAACAATCCTCTCCATGTTCCCAGCGACGCATAGTGCTTCTCGATTGTCGTGTCGTTCACTTTCCGGCCACGCGAATGAAGTTGATAGTATCTCGACCGTACCCAGGAATCGAGTCCAAGATAGTCGTACCGACCAATGAGTTTCAGGATGTTGCCCGCTGCATAGTCCCCCATTCCCTTGACAGACTTCACCTGTTCGAAAAGATCTTCCGTCGGCAGGGTTGACGTACGCCAGGACTCGACATCGAGTGTTCCTTCTGCCACGCTGGTCGCAAATTCCAGTATGTAGGGGGAACGGTAGCCGGCGCGGATGTGCTTCCGCAGAAATGATTCCGACGTCGCGGCAATCGCCTGCGGTGTGGGAAATGCGAAGCGCCCATGGCCGGGCGACTCGCCGAGCTTGGTCGTGAGATTTCCGACCATCGATTCGGTCAGCGCCCAGCTGCAATTGGTCGTGCAGATCATCTTGACGACGTCTTCGAAAACAGTCTGCGCCCGGAGCAACCTCCCTGCGCCCGCTTTTGGAATCCATCGAAATCCCGGGTGGCGGGCCGCAATACGATAGAACTCATCGAGATCGTCGTTCAAACGCAGACAGTTTGCAATGATCGTTCGAATTTCTGATTTCTGTGCGGCGGAAAGCGGCGAAGCACTTTCGATTGAAACCTCCACAGCATCGGTCGCACCGCGAAGGACGCAAAGCGCGAGCACACCTTCCCGAAGCCTCACGGCAAGCGTCAGGCTCCCATCGGACTTGTTGACCTCGAAGGGCGGGAGCGAGCACCAACCGTGACTGTAGATGGTTCTCAGGAAATCAAATACACGCGGCGTCGACAATCGCATACGGCTTTTCGTCATCAGGTTCCTTTGCATCCGTTCCCGATCAATATAGAAATGGGTGGATGGAAATGCAAAGAACGCATGCCTCATTCCGATGCAAATGAGACGAATTGTTGGTAGATTCGTCGCAGTCCCCATTTCGTTTCCTCCATCGGACGATGAACAACCACGCGATCGAAATCGACACTCTCGTCAAGGTGTACACCAAGCGCGGGCAGCCCCCTGTCCGCGCCGTTGATGGATTGACCCTCGCGGTCGAGCGCGGTCAGATCTTTGGACTCCTTGGCCCGAACGGCGCCGGCAAAACAACTACAATCAAAGTGCTGACCACCCTCCTTCTGCCGACATCCGGGAGCGCACGCGTCCTCGGCTACGATGTCGTCAAGCAGCCGCTTGACGTGCGGAAACAAATCTGCGTGGTCGTCCAGGAAAACGCCATCGAGGCGCACTTGTCGGTGCGGAACAACTTCAGGGTCTTCGGCAGGTTCCACGGCCTGCCGCCAATGGAGATTGAGCGCGGTACGGACCGGGTCAGCGAGTTATTCGACCTTCGCTCTCACCTCAACGAAAAAGGAATGGATCTCAGCGGCGGTTTGAAGCGCCGCGTTCAGGTCGCAAAGACGTTTCTTGTTGAAAAGCCTGTCGTCTTCCTCGACGAAGCGACGACGGGGATGGACACGTTCAACAAGCGGACAACGGTCCAGGCCATCCGGGAGGAATCCCGCAAAGGCCGGACGATCATCCTCACAACACATGTCCTCGATGAAGCGGAAACCCTTTGCGATTCTGTCGCGATCATGAACCACGGTTCCATTGTGGCTCACGGCAGCGTCGAAAGCGTCAAGGCCGCCGGCCTGCGGCTGATTTCACTCTCGCTGACGTTCAGCGCGATTTCCCCTCAGTTGATCGCTCTTCTCGAATCATTCGCGCCCACAAGCATCGGGATCCGCAACGCGACGGCCGAAATTACTGTGCGCGATGAAGACGCTGCGTTTGCGCTTCTCTCCGCTGCACGGGAGCATGGAGCGCTGCTGCATTTCGAAATTGCATCTGCCAGCCTCGAGGATGTCTTCGTTCAGATTCTCGACAAGAAAGCGGGGGCCGCCTGATGCGCGCCATCACCGCCGTTGTCTACAGGGAATATCTCGTCAGGATCACGAGCCTCACCTGGATGTTCTTCGATCTGGCGGTACCGCTCCTGTATCTCCTCATGTTCGGCGTGGCATTCGACAGGGCACTTGGGCAGGGCATCGAGATCGACGGACAGGCTGTGAGCTACAATGCATTCTTTCTTGCTGGCGTGCTCTCCATGACGTCGTTCGGGAATGCCTTGAACCAGTCGTACGGCTTCTTCGTCGATCGCGACAATGGTATTTTGTACGAATTCCTGACGTATCCGATGACACGGGGAGAATTCCTTCTCGGGAAAATCCTCTTCCAGTGCGGCATGACGGTGTTTCAGTCGGTGCTCACGATCGGTTTCGGGGCCCTGCTCCTCGGGATTTCGGTTCCGTTGCATCTTCTCGTTTTTGTTTTCATCGCGATGGTTGTCGGAACGGCGGGATGGTTCTTTCTTCTCGCCACAGTTACGTTCCTCATCCGGCGCAACGATACATTCACCACCGTCATCAATGTGATGTACTTCGTATTGATGTTCCTGAGCAGCGTGTTCTATCCTCTCGACCGCGTGCCGGCCTGGCTGAAGGCGGTATCAACGGTGAATCCTCTGACATGGCACGCGGATATCCTCCGGCATTTCACGCTCGGTATCGGGAGCACCGAGACACTGCTGCTTGAATCGGCAGGGTTCATCGTCTTCTCGCTCGGTTCGTTCTGGCTCGCAGTGCGAACGCTTCAAAAGACCATTTGATTCTGACGCTCAGATTTCCACCGGAAGGAGATCGCCATGAGCAGTCTCGGATTCATCTATCACCCTGACTTCCTGAAACATCGCACCGGACACGGTCACCCTGAGAAGCCCGAGCGGCTGGAAGCAATCATGCAGCACCTGCTTGCCTCACCGGTGTGGGGATCGATCGTGCACCTCCGCCCGTCTCCGGCGCCGCTCGAGAGTGTTCACCTCGTTCACCCCGAACGTCATACCGCGATGGTGAAGGTCCGCTGCCAGAAGGGAGAACCTGTGTTGGACGAGGGGGACACACATGTTTGCAAGGAATCGTATGATGTCGCGCTTCTCGCGGCGGGCAGTGTCATACAGGCTGTCGACGAAATTGCTGCGGAAAGGTTGAAGAGGGTGTTCTGTGCCGTGCGTCCGCCCGGTCACCATGCTGAGACGTCAAAGGTCATGGGGTTTTGTCTGTTGAACAACATTGCGATCGGCGCGCGGTATGCTTTGCGTCAGCACGGCATGAAACGAATTGCCATCGTCGATTGGGACGTTCATCACGGCAACGGCACACAGCAGATTTTCTATGAGGACGATTCAGTTCTCGTCATCAACCTTCACCAGTTCCCATTTTATCCCGGCACGGGTGCGGCCAACGAGCGGGGGAGCGGCAGGGGTGAAGGATTTACACTGAACTGTCCCATGGGAGCCGGCAGCGTTGAACGAGATTACCTGGACGCATTTCAGACCCACGTGCTCCCGGCGCTCCGCAGATTTGAGCCTGAGCTTCTTATGATCTCAGCGGGATTTGACGCTCACAAAGACGATCCGCTGGCGGGCATCAAACTGACCGACTCATCGTTTGGAGTGATGACGGAGTTGTTGAAAGAATTCGGCGAGAAGTACTGCGGGGGCAGGATCATTTCAGTGCTTGAAGGCGGCTACAATCTCCAGGCGCTACCGAGAAGCGTCGAGAGCCACCTCAGGGCGATGGCGTGAAGCGCGCAGTGTGCTGTTGCCGGAGAACCGGGCGATACTATGAATGTCTGTGTGCGGAGAAGCGGTTCAGGAGTTCCTTTTCGAAGATTGCGCATCCTTCCTCATCAAACAACACGAATCGCACCTCGTGAAGTGTTGACGCGCGAATCATGAAATCGACCGATTCACCGATCATGATGCTCGCGCAGTGGAACAGAGAAAACCCTCCGACACCGGTCCCCAGAGCGGGGAACGACAGCGAGGAGAGCCGCTCCTTCTCTGCAATCGCGAGGCAAGCCCTGGTTGCCTTCCTGATGTATTCAGCATCGGTGTGAAGATCCTGTCCCATCACTGCTGCGTGGATCACCCTCGTTGCGCGCAGAGATCCGGCCGCCGTTGAAACCGCCGATCCGATTTCGATCGGTCCTTTCGCGATGGCCTCCTGTTCGATGGCGATTCCCCCTTTTCGCTTGATTGCCCCGGCGACACCCGATCCCATCCACAGGTGGTTGTTCGCTGCGTTGACGATCGCATCCGTGTCCTGGTCTGCGATGTCGCCGCGGAGAACAGAAATTTCACCTTTGCCGACGTGAATCTTCATAGGAGGTTGAACGAATCCGAAACGAGAGAGGAACGTGACTGCAGGTCCGGAGCGAGCTCAGGCCGGAAGGAGAATGCGGATGGTGGTACCTTTGCCCATTTCACTGTCGATCTCGATTTTGCCCTGGTGGTCGTCGATGACCTTTTTGACGATTGCCATACCGAGACCGGTCCCGTGTTTTTTGCCGTACGTCATGAAGGGCTCGAAGATTCTCTTTCTGACTTCTTCCGGCATTCCGGTGCCTGAGTCCCTGAATTCGATCTTCACGAAGCCATTGCTGGGCGCGGTTGAGACGGTGAGCGATCCCCCTTGCGGCATCGCGTCGCGCGCGTTGCTCGCAAGATTGTAGAAGACCCTGACCATCTTGTCCTGGTCCATCTTGACCATGCCTTTGAACTCCGTCTGACGAACCAGCTGCACGTTATTCTTGCTGAGATCCTTCTCGATGAAGTCGAGCACCGCGCTCATTGTCTCGCCGAAATCGAGTTCCTGGATATTCG
>DATJQB010000402.1:0-3706 GCA_035506075.1 Bacteroidota bacterium
TTCTATGAATATGCATTTGATACCGCGCTGATCGCAAAAAGGAACAGCATCCGTAACGTGTGGAAATCAAACGGCTATATCAACGAAGAGCCGCTCCGAAAACTGTGCAAGGTGATGGATGCCGCAAACATCGATCTGAAATCGTTCGATGATTCGACATACAGGAAGCTGAGCAAGGGAACGCTTGCTCCGGTTCTACGGACGTTGAAGGTGTTCAGGGAAGAGGGGGTCTGGCTGGAGATCACCAATCTCGTCGTGCCGACGTGGACCGACGATCTTGACACCATCAAGCGGATGTGCGGTTGGCTGGCAGAGAATGGACTGGGACAATGCCCGCTTCATTTCAGCCGCTTCAATCCGTTATATAAGCTCACTCAGCTTCCCTTGACGCCGGTCCCGACACTGGAACGGGTCAGGCAGATTGCAATAGCGTCGGGGATCGAGTACGTCTATATCGGCAACGTCCCGGCTCACGAAGGAGAGAACACTTACTGCCATTCGTGCGGAAAGTTGATCGTCGCTCGGAGGGGGTTCCAGATCCTTGAGAAGCACATCGAACAAGGGAAGTGCAAATTCTGCTCGACACACATCCCCGGCGTATGGGCGTAGAAATCACAATCCGTAAGCACTGAGGACCGAACTCTGCCAGTGCGATCACCGGGTCCCCTGTGAACTTCGCTCGAAAATTCATTATTATCCTCTCGCCAGATTCATACTTCGCTCCTGTCCACCGCCAGGTTCTCATCCCGAAGGAGGTTCCATCGATGCAAACGCCGAGGCTTCCTCTCCGATTGTTTATCCTCAGTGCACTGTTGTTGGCTCTCACACTTCAAGCCGCTTCGCAGGCGACTGTGACGGAGTCGAAGCAGGTGTTCCGGACGTACATGTTCGGTGATCCGGACCCGATCGCGCGGTTCAACAACATCTATCCGTACTTCAGGTTCGAGGGCTACTCCATAGCACCGAAAGATCGCGAGTGGAAGGTTGTCACGCTCGAAAACCCTTACATCAAGGTCCTCATTGCTCCTGAAATTGGAGGGAAGATCCTGGGAGCAATTGAGAAATCAACGGGGAGAGCGTTCATATACTTCAACCACGTCGTGAAGTTTCGTGAGATCGCCATGCGCGGACCTTGGACGTCCGGGGGAATTGAGTTCAACTTCGGCGATATCGGGCACACGCCCGCGACAGCAACGCCGGTTAATTACCTGACCCGGACAAACGAGGACGGAAGTGTGAGCTGTGTCGTAGGGACAATTGACCTAGCTTCAAGAACCGAATGGCGTGTGGATATCCGACTGCCCAAGGACAAAGCGTACTTCCAGACCGAATCATTCTGGTACAATCCGACCGATCTGAAAACGTCGCTGTATCATTGGATGAACGCGGCGTCCGATGCAAGTGAAGACCTCCACATCAACTATCCTGGCACCGCTTACATCGATCACAGCGGCGGGGCATTCCCATGGCCAATCGACAAGGAGAAGCGCGACCTTTCCGCATACGCGAACAACGCCTTCGGGCCCGCCAAGTCGTATCACGTCCTTGGATCGTACACCGACACCTACGCTGCGTACTATTCAAAACCGGACTTCGGCGTTGTGCATTGGTCGCCATTTACGGACAAACCGGGGAAGAAGATTTGGATCTGGGCCCGCTCGCGCGAGGGAGAGATCTGGACGGATCTGCTGACCGACCGGGATCTCGGGAACGGACAGTATGTCGAAATCCAGTCCGGCTTGCTTTTCAACCAGGCTGCCAGCCCGAGCACGTACACGCCGTTCAAGCACGAGTTTTTCGCTCCTGCGAGCGAGGAGAGCTTTGTAGAAGCATGGTTCCCATTCAAAGGAATCGGTGGAATGACTGAGGCAAATCTCAGCGGGACTCTCAATGTCAGGATGGTGGGGACGACTCTCCATTTCGGATTCTGTCCCCTCGGTGCCACTGCGCAGCCGCTGATTGTTCTGCGGAACGGGAAGGAGTTGTACCGAAAGGACCTCGACCTTCAGCCGCTCCAGGTTTTCACCGATTCAATCAAGCTTGCAATGTCTGGTCCAATTGAGGTGAGAGTCGGAGATCTTTTGGCGTACAAGTCAGGCGACGAAGAGGCGAAGAAGCTTCACAGGCCCCTGGCTTCCGGAAAAGAGTTCGATTGGAACAGCAGCAACGGATTGTATATCGATGGGGAGGAACGGGCGAAGCAGCGTGACTATGCAACAGCCCTGGAGAAATACCTCGCTTGCCTCCAGAAGGATCCGGGCGACATCCGGGCGCTCGCGGGCGCGGCAGAAATATACTACCGGCGCTTGGAGAACGAGCGGGCACTCGATTTTGCGAAGCGGGCACTCTCGATCGATGCGTACGATCCGGATGCAAATTTCATTTACGCGGTGATCAGCCGTGCGATGGGAAATCTCTATGACGCACTCGACGGATTTGGTACCGCCTCGCGGTCAATGACCTATCGCTCCGCCGCGAATGCCGGGATGGCAGAAGTGGCGTTCCTTCAGAAGAACTGGCCTGCGGCCGAGGCATACGCATTCCGAGCGCTGGATTACGACCGGATGAACGTGAGAGCGAGCCGCCTGCTGCCGGTTCTCTATCGTGTCCACGGGTCCGACGAGTCTGTCCGTCAAGCGATCGCTCATCTCCGCGCGATCGATCCGCTCAGTCACCTGGCCTCGTTTGAGGAATACCTGAGAGATACGACCGCGGCGTCGATGCAGAAGTTCAAGTCGGAATTCCGCAGCGAGCTGCCCCAGGAAGAGTACCTTGAGCTGGCAAGCTTCTATGTCAACCTGCACCAGTTCGAAGACGCGGCGAACGTGCTCAGCCAGGCTTCAACGCATCCCATTGTTTCGTACTGGCTCGCCTGGCTGCACCATCAGCTGAAGCATGACACACAAGCGGGGCTTGCATTGAAGCAGGCAGATGAACTATCGCCGGCACTCGTGTACCCCTTCAGAAGTGAAACAGCGCTGATACTCCAGTGGGCAGATGCGGCGAAGCCTCATTGGAAGACCAAATACTATCTTGCCCTTCTGTATCTCCACGAAAATCGTACAGAGGATGCACTGAAGCTTCTGAACGCATGCGGACCGCAGCCGGACGTTGCGCCATTCTACATTGTGAAGGGGAATTTGCTTCGGGCCGCCGGGTCACCAGAGGCATCATTGGCGTATGGAAGAGCGATGGAGCTTGGCAAGGATGAATGGCGCACGTACAGAACACTGATCGATTACGACATAGCGCAGCTCAAGTACTCCGATGCCCTGACGATCTCCGCCAAGGCTGCCGAGCGGTTTCCGTCAAGCTATGTTGCGTTGTTCGATCACGCAAGAGCTCTTGTGCTCAATCGCCAACCGGAAGCAGCGCTGAGCATTCTCGACACGCTCACCGTCCTTCCGTTCGAAGGAGCTCACTACACCCGCGAAGTGTACAGGCAATCATGCATCCTTGCGGCGGCAAATGCGATGAAGGGGAAACAATTCCAGGAGGCCATCCACCTGCTTGAGAAGGCACGTCAATGGCCGGAACGCCTTGGCGTCGGCAAGCCGTACGAGGTTGACAACAGGTTTGAAGAATACCTCGAAGCTCTCTGCCGTGTCCAGCGGGGGGAAACATCCGCCGCCAACAAGATGTTTGATCATGTTGCCGGATACACCCAGGCGCATCCCGGTGAGGGGGGAGTGAACCAATTGTTCGG
>DATJQB010000403.1:0-4784 GCA_035506075.1 Bacteroidota bacterium
AAGCGCTATCTTTGCTTCAGCGCCGGTCAGCTGATCCTCCGGGTTTAGTTCGGCAGTCTGCGTCGGGACCGAGCCGCCGGCTCCGCCTACAATCTCCTCCATGAATCGCAACCCATCGAACGCATCGTTCGCATAATAGACTTGCCCCTTGTAAAGCGGCCGAAGATCGCCATCGACGTATCTCCTCGTCAACGCCGCTCCACCAAGGATCACCGGGGTCCGGATCGAACGCTCGTTCATGACCTCAAGATTTTCTTTCATCACGAGCGTGGATTTCACAAGCAGCCCGCTCATGCCGATCGCATCCGCACGGTGTTCATCCGCTGCATGCAGCATCGTCTCGACCGGGCAGCGGATGCCCAGGTTGATCACCTTGTAGCCGTTGTTGGTGAGTATGATGTCGACAAGGTTCTTGCCTATGTCGTGAACGTCACCTTTGACTGTGGCGATGACAAGCGTCCCCTTCTGAGAACCCTCGTCCTTGTCCATGAAGGGTTCAAGGTAGGCAACGGCTGATTTCATCACCTCAGCGGACTGAAGCACGAACGGCAGCTGCATCTGTCCGGATCCGAACAGCTCGCCGACGACCTTCATCCCGTCGAGCAAGACGGTGTTGATGATATCGAGAGGGGGAATCTTCGTCCTCGCTTCATCGAGATCGGCCGCGAGCCCGACCTTGTTACCGTCGATGATTCGATGTTTGAGCCGATCCTCAACTGAAGCGCCCGGCACTTCGGTTCTGATTTTCTCCCCGGTCTTGTGTCCCGCATAGTACGCAAGCAATTCTGACAAGGGATCGTACACACAGCGTCGGCTCTCCCCTTCCCCTTCAAACTTGCGTTCATCGAAGATCAGCTGCCGGCACAGCTCACGCCCGCGTTCGTCGATCTTGAACAAGGGCATGATCTTCGACGCATGCACGATGGCCATATCGAGTCCGGCTTCGACGGCAAGGTGGAGAAATACGCTGTTGAGAGCGTGCCTCAACGCGGGGGACAATCCGAACGAGACGTTGCTCACACCCAGGCTCGTGTGAACACCCGGATACCGCTTCTTCACAAGTCGTATCGCCTCGATCGTTTCCATGCCCGAACGTCTGAACTCTTCCTCACCGGAGCCGAGCGTGAACGTCAGCATATCGAAAATGAGATCGTACGGCCTCATGCCGTACTTACCCACTGCGAGATCATAGATCTTCCCGGCGATCTCAAGCTTGGACTGGGCGGTCTTGGCCATGCCGCGTTCGTCGATCGTCAGTGCGATCACCGCCGCTCCATATCGCTTGCAGAGGCCGACAACCTTGGCGAGCCTCTCTTCTCCATCTTCGAGGTTGATGGAATTGACAATCGACTTTCCGCCGATCCGCTGCAGTGCCGCCTCAATCACAGGCGGTTCGGTTGTGTCAAGAACAAGTGGAATCGAGATTTGTGTATTGAAGCGACTGATGAGCTCGCTCATGTCGTTCGCTTCAGCTCGCCCCGCGTAGGCAACGCAAACGTCGAGCATGTGTGCCTGTTCACGAACCTGGTCGCGCCCCATGGCGACCATCCCTTCCCAGTCCTCTTTGAGCAGGAGCTCACGGAACTGCTTGCTCCCGTTCGCGTTTGTCCTTTCTCCGATAAGAATCGGAGGCGGATCAGTCTGGAACGGGACTGCCTGGTAAAGGCTGGAGGCACCGGGCACGAACTCCGGCGATCTGCGGGTCGGAGCAAGGTTGCCGACGGAGAGCACCAGTTGCCTGATATGCTCCTGCGTCGTGCCGCAGCAGCCGCCGACGACCTGCACACCGAGGTCCTTCACAAAATGAGAGAGGTACTTCGAGAGCTCTTCCGGGGATAGATGATAATGCGCCTTGCCTCCAATGTTTTCAGGCAATCCGGCATTCGGCATGACGAAAATGGGTTTCGGTGAAGCGGCCGATAGCACCCGGACGTGGTCAGACATCTCTTTGGGTCCCGTGGCGCAATTCATACCGAGGACATCGACATCAAACGGCTCAACAGCGGCGAGTGCGGCTGCGATTTCTGTTCCAAGGAGCATCGTTCCAGTCGTCTCAATTGTCACGGAGACTACGAGCGGAAGCCGTTTGGCCGCGGCGCGCATCGCATCCTCGATACCGTAGAGCGCCGCCTTGATCTGCAGTACATCCTGACAGGTTTCAACACTGAGAAGATCCACGCCGCCATCAATGAGAGCTCGGGCCTGGACCTCGTACGCAGCGGCCAGGTCCTTGAACGAGATGTGGCCGAGGGATGGGAGTTTTGTCGTCGGTCCCATTGAGCCGGCGACAAACCGCTGATGGCCGTTTCGGGAATAGCCGTTCGCCACCCGACGAGCAATCGACGCCGCCTTGAAATTGAGATCGTATGCCTGACCGGCAAGATCGTACTCCGCCAGAACAATGCTCGTCCCGCCAAACGAATTGGTTTCTATGACATCACAGCCGGCTTCCAGATAGTCGCGATGGACGTTTTCGACCGCCGAAGGCTTCGTGAGCACAAGGTATTCGTTGCAGCCGTTGTAGCGCTCACCTCCGAAATCATCAGCAGTGAGGTTTTGCGTTTGAAGATGCGTCCCCGTCGCGCCGTCGAACACAATGATCTTCTGCTTCAAAGTATCGAGAAAAGTACCTGGCATCTGACCCGTCTGTTGTGGAAGAGAGAAAGTTGATTGGCTGAGGGAGAGCACCGCTCGCGGCAAGCCGTGAGATCCGGGCTTTTCAGGACACAACAAAAAACCCGGCTTCCGGCGCCGGGCATCTATGTTTCTCCATCGCCGACGCTTTAGCTTTTTTTTATCGTGGCCGCAAGCTGTCGTTCAAATCGCCACATCCAAAAATAAGAAAGAATGTTCCGAACTGCAATCCCCACCCCGCACTTCTGCCTGCGTATCGCCCTACGGATTCAGCACAATTTTGCCAACGTGGGCCCCCGATTCGACAATCTGATGCGCTGTTTGAACTTCTTCAAGAGGCAAGACCCGATCAATCACCGGCCTGAGGAGTCCGCGACCGATGAGGCTCATGATCGTGATCAGATCGCCCTTGTGTCCCATCGTTGAGCCGATGATCCGGAGTTGCTTATAAAAGACGTATCGAAGATCTGTCACGGCCTCATAGCCTGAGGTGGCCCCGCACGTCACCAGCCTTCCCCCTTTTGCCATCGTCTTGATGCAGTCCTCCCATGTGGCTGCACCGACATGGTCGAACACAACCTCGACTCCTTTCTTCTCTGTGAGCTGCCGAACGCGGTCCAGCATCCGCTCCGTCCTGTAGTTGACAATCTCGTCAGCGCCCAAAGCCCGAAGCTTCGTTCCTTTTTCGTCGGAGCTCGTCGTCGCGATCACGCGGGCTCCCGTCAGTTTCGCGATCTGCACGGCCGCGGATCCAACGCCGCTGCTCGCGCCGACGACAAGGACATCCTCGCCAGGCTGGACCTTCGCCTTGTTAATGAGCATTTCCCATGATGTAAGAAACACGAGGGCAGCTGCAGCTGCATCCTCGAAGGCAACGGAGTCCGGAAGCCTGATCACATTTCTCGACGGCACAGAGATGAATTCAGCATCCCCTCCATCCCGGTGCTCGCCGATGAGTCTGTAGTCTTTGCAGAGGTTGTCGTCACCATTCAGACATTGCTTACAGTGGCCACATGCAATCCCCTGAGCAATCACCACCCTGTCCCCTACGGCGACATGAGCGACTTCCGATCCAATGGTCTCGACGACACCGGAAGCGTCCACGCCCGGGATAATCGGTAAAGGGAACTTAACACCGGGCAACCCCTTTCTCACCCAGATGTCCAGATGGTTAACGGACGTTGCTTTCACCTTCACAAGCACATCATTGGGCCCGACCTGAGGCGTGTGAACATCTTCAAGCAGCAATTTCTCCACGCCGCCGTGCTCGTGGATCCGGACGCATTTCATGCATTGCTCCCGTTGACAGTCGTTGGTTCGCCAGTCTATCCAAAATTCGTAGGAAATTCAAGAATGAAACGGAGTGAGCGAAGTGGCTACGCCGGTGCGCAGCGAAGAATCCCTGAACCGGATCGCAGATAATGCAAGACGGCCAGCCCGGTGATCAGTCCACCAGGCTGGCCTTTCAAGCAACCGTGTTACTGGATGAGGGGCTTTTCGACCGGCGCTACCGGAGTGACAGTGTTGAGCCTGAGGTTATCGCAGATCAGGTACGATCCGGGATGCACCTTCTCGCTCGCCTTGTCGGCAAGAACTGTAATCCGGACGTGCACCATCGCCGATCCCGGGGGAGATTTGTACTCTTTCACAATGTCGGTCCACTTGGATCGAGTATCCTCAACGTATTCCTCTATCGTTCCGATCGTGCTCCCGCTGGAATTCAGATAGCAGAGCACGATGACAGCCTGGTCGCTTCCCACGGCATGCACCATCATGCTCGCCGAGAGCTTCAAGTCCTTTCCCTCCGTCGGAATATTCTTCTGGCAGACAAAGCCGGCGATGATGGACCCGTAAAAGTCCTTCACTTCGCACCGTACGGCCTTTGCGCCGGATTTGCTGACAGCGGATGCCGAGACAACTGTCAGCGTGCCAGGAATATTCGATGTATCCCAGCCGTCCGGATTGTCTCCGGTGAATTTTTCGAAGTCTCCATTCCTGATGAGATTTGCCGCCTCCTTCTGGGCAAGCAAAGTCACGGGGACAAACAGGACGAGAACCAGCAGGCTCACGGCAAGAGTAGTTTTCATACAAGCCTCCATGGCAAGGACGACACCTTCAGGTCAAAAAACAAAAAACCCCAACCTTCACTC
>DATJQB010000404.1:0-5974 GCA_035506075.1 Bacteroidota bacterium
CCTGTGCTCATGGATACCTAGCCTTCTCTGCGACGATTCACTAAGCACTTGAGAGTCTTGGGGAAAAGACCGGATATCGCGAGCTTGCACAATGATCTGAAATCTTCTTTAGAACACACATCGGGCCCCCGCTACAAGCTCTAAAGAAGAATCCTCATCGGTGAAGACCCCGAACAAGAACATCGGGGCGAGTCGGTGGGGATTCTTTGTTTTGCTCGGCAATTTTGTAATCATACCTCATCATTCCGACCGGAACTTGCAGAAGATATCGGCACTCCGGGGGATCCACATCTTGCCTTTGTGCGCTGCTCTCGCTACTTTGCATTACCTTGTCGCGCCGTAACATCCTTCTACACCACATGGATGTGTAATGCTCGTCTTTCATCATGCGAAATTCACGTTTCTCGTTTCTGAGCCTGACCCATGCTCATTCGTTGGAGGTAACCTGTGGAGAGCGCGTCGGGGGGTATGCTCGTACCCTCGTCCAAACGAAAGGCCTCGTAGCAATGCAGGTCTCTATTAAACCAAGGCTGGAAATAGCTCTTCTTGTTCTCCTCGCGTTGATTCTGAGTTCTCATATCGCTTTTCCTCAAGAGCCAAATCCTCGGCTTGATTCATTGTCGCTCAAGTCGCCTTCGCGCGCACTGGGATCCTCACTCTTCTCCCCCGGGATTTCGCTTCCGTGGTCATTCAAAACAGATCAAGAAAGCATGAGAGGATTTCTGCTTCAGCCTTCACTCAGCGTGGGTCCAGAAACCCTGCCGGGATTTCTTCGGCTGTCGATCACCCAGCCACTGCAATCCCCATGGGACTCGCAACAGAAACTAAGTCTGGCTTCATGCTGGAGAGATGATCTGCTTCGCAAACAGCAATACAGCACGTTCCAGATGATCTTGGGTGCCATGGAAGCAGGTGGCACCACCTATCTGTTATACAAACACATCCGGAAATACGGTTTGAAATAGCCGGCCAGCCGTGGGCCTCACGCTTGATCTGATTCTATACAGGAAGAAGGCAAGCTTTGCTACACTTTCCTTGAGAGAGGCTGAAGGAGTTCTGCATCCAGACTTGTGGGTACTTGTACGAGTTGATTCTTGGGCATCGCAGCTGTGTTCGTGCCGTTGAATCGAGCACCATCCGACATGAAGCGATGGGCAACCATCCTATCCGGTAGCACCCATGACTAACAATTTGATGACGGCACTGATTCTTTTCTGCATTCCCTTCTCGCAAGGGTTGGAATCAACGGGCGGGGGCTGGTGCGATCTTCGCGTCTCTGCGATGAAGAATATCAATGAAAAATGGACACCACCAAATATTCCAGTTGATTGCAATTCTGGTAAAATAGCGGTAAACTGTACGTAGATTTCTTTCGCTCTCTTGAGTCACGAAGTCGCCGCATTCCACACCCCCCGCGAAATCCTCCCTCTTTACTACAAGTCACGCACGTTGGAATTGCTCCAAAATCTGGCAGAGGAGATACAATGAAGGGACTAACCACAACGAAGGCAACCTACAGGGATCAGGAAATTGCGGTGTATTCTGACCAATTTGGCTCCACCCGTGTCTTTTGCTGTTCGAGCAGTTTTGTTGGACAACGCAAGGAAGACAAGTGGTTTCCCACTCAGGGAGAAGCGCTTGCCAACGAACGGCGCGACATCGATGCGAAGCTCGGGATAGCTCCTCCAGCAGAACAGCGACGTTATGGCCGAGGGAGATGATGTAGGGTTTGTACTTTGCTTTAAAGCTCTTCTTAACGAATCCTCACCAGAGATGGTGGGGATTCTTTGTTTTGGACTGTAGAGCTCCAATCACGTCCCATCTTTTGCCTCGGCGCCAATAGACACTGCTGAATTATTGTGGGTACTTCGACGTACGGCCTTGTCGGTACTTTTCAGTCGTTCATACTGAGTGATTACTCTCTTAGCATCGCACATAGCGCTGTGCTTGGATTTAACTTGTTTCAATGGCCAGTTGCACGATTATCAACTGAGTAAGTTTGCCGTCCCGCCGATCCATGTTGGAAAAACAAGGGGCTCGAATCACAACGCCTCCACTCCTGGGGGCATTTTTTTTGTTCATTCCAGGTCAATTCCGAGCCGATGGTGACGCGATATCGTACCGGAAGGGGAAAGTCGCTTCGGAACACACTATAGCGGTATATCTCCATAGGTCCGATCCACAGAGCCAACAGTATTGGGCGGAATAGGCATCCTCGGTTGATCAGATTTCGCGCGAAATGCTTAACGGACGGGCAAAAACGCTATGTCACTTATTTCAGGAACCAATCCCCATCACTGAGTGTTAAAATATTTTAATCACCCTCCTTTTCCCCTGGGGCGATTGGTGGCGACTGGGACCGTTCAACAGAACCTTCACTTGTTTCGGGTTTTCGATTCGAGCTTCGCATCGCAATCGGCGAATCATCAAACATCGAAATTCCAGTACTTCCGCAGAGCTGATCTCCCCGAAGGTCTCCAGGTCCTGCATTTCACGCTGAATCAACCGCAAGCAGAATTATTCTGCCAAGGATATTGCATCTCCTGCAATGACCGGCCATTGAGATTCCGGATGGGATGAACATCTTCGATTTCAAATCGTGTTGTTGCACAATCCATAAAAACCAAACAAGAGGTAGGATCATGATCAAAACTCTTCTCGTTGTTTGCGGCCTCGTACTGCTTGCCGGCTGCACGGCGTCCCAGTTTACTTCGTACAAGTCAAAAAGCTCCGAGGCGCAATGGAACATCACTGCAAGCAAAGCGCCGATCACGAGCACGATCTCGATCGCCATCAACGATAGTGTGGTCGTGGCTGACAAGCCTGCTGCCTTCTCCAACACGATCGATGCCAAGGGAACCTACAGGGGACACGAAGTACACTTCTTCGCTGTTTACAACAACGGCATCCTGGGAATATTCGGAGCGGGTTGGGAAACGACCGTTCTCGTCGATAACGAGTTGGCTGCGCGTTTCAAACTGTAGTCGAAGACGCCCATCTGCTCGACCCTGGTCTTGTCCCACATCCAGTACCAAGGGTCACGTGCGCGATCATGGTCTGAAGTATGGGATCAAAAACGAGGAGAATCCGGTGAACTATGCAAGAAAGGTCGCCCTTGTCGCAGGCGTGTTCTACCTGCTCACATTCGTCTCCATTCCAACGCTCGCTCTCTATGGTCAAGTGCACGATCCAAAGTACGTCGTCGGTCCCGGTCCGGATACCCCCGTGCTCGTCGGCGCTGTCTTGGAGTGGATCGTGGCACTCTCCGGCATCGGCACTGCGGTCGCTCTGTGGCCGGTGCTCAGGAAGCAGAACCAAGGGCTCGCATTGGGATTTGTCACCTCTCGCATCCTGGAAGCCGCATGTATCGTCGTTGGTATCGCGTCGCTCCTCTCGATCGTGACTTTGCGTCAGTCGGGAGCGGGAGCAAATACGTTGGGTGCCGCGCAGGCCCTGGTGGCCGTGTATGACCGGATGTTTCTCTTCGGACAGAGTCTCATGCCCGCCGTGAACGCTTTGCTGCTGGGCTCACTTTTGTATCAGTCGCGATTGGTGCCGCGGATTCTTCCAACGTTGGGTCTTGCAGGAGCGCCCCTGCTTATCGCTACTCAAGTCGTCATTTTGTTCGGCCTCATCGGACGGCTGTCTCCGGTTGCGGCGATCGGTGCGCTCCCGATTGCACTGTGGGAATTTTCGCTGGGCGTTTGGCTCGTGGCCAGAGGGTTTGAAACGTCTGCGCAGGATAAACTCCTGAGCCGGACAGAAGAAAGGAATTACTGAAGCCGATTGCTTGATCGCGATCTCAGCCTTTGTGCTTCCTCAAGAAGTATGTCAGAGTAATCTCTTGTGCCAACCTTCTGCTGCTGATGAACGAAGAAAAGAACCACACATTCTTAGCGCAACACGTGTTGAAGTTGTTCAAATAGAAGGTAGGGAGAAGCATCGACGTGGAACAAAATCATGAGCATTGAAACAACGTACATCCTGGGCATCGTGGCAATTGGTCTTGGCGCAAGTCTTATGATGGATCTTTGGAACCTCTTCCTGAAGCATGCGTTTGGCATCCCGTCGCTCAACTACTGTTTCCTGGGACGCTGGCTTCTGCACATGCCCGAGGGAACTTTCACGCATGCGAAAATAAGTGACGCGCAACGGAAGCCCGTTGAATGCCTCGTCGGATGGATCGCCCACTATACCATCGGTGCCGTGTTCGCGATCGTGTTCGTCGCTTTGATGTCGTTTGAATGGCTTCGATTGCCAACGTTCATGCCTGCGCTGCTCTATGGCATTGTCACCGCAGTATTCCCGCTATTCATCATGCAGCCTTCGTTAGGTTTGGGCGTCGCCTCATCGAAAACGCCGAACCCAAGTCAGGCAAGACTGAAAAGCCTTGGGACTCACACGGTCTTCGGAGTTGGACTCTATGTGTGTGCTCTTGGTGTTGGACACCTGATGGGGGTTCACTCGTAACGCAAGCGGTCATGTGCCAAAGGAAAGACCAGTACGTGAGGCCGGCGATAGGCGTTCGGTGTCGTACGTGCGCCACGATCGTGTGCTCGAGTGTGATTTTTCAGACCAACCCTCGCGTGTCAATCCGGGAGAAGCAACTCGCCGAACAACCCCCTGTCTTGTGTGGTTCGGCTCGCCGACCAAGAATCCCTTCGCTGACATTCCTGATGGTTCCCTGTGGTGCGTGATAGTTACCTGGCGATGCTTCTTTTCCCTCCAATGAGAATCGGCTGGCTGCAAACGTATTCCATAACATGAGAATAAAAGAAGTGCCTTCGGAGAGAACAAAAGAAAGACGAGTGATTCCTTGTTTCGCAATACCAACTTCCGAAATATTTGTTACCTCGCAAATAGTTGAGACATCCTCAGTGTGATGTTTCCATCTCCGCAAAGAGCGACATCATGAAACGTCTCACCGACATCGCGAAACCAACATCGATGTCACGATGTGAGACCAGTCTTGTGAGCTCACCCTCGCGGCGTGTTGACTTCCGAACATTCTTTTTGTAGCATTCGGTCGCACCGTCAGCGGTAAAGTAAGCGGTTAATGAAAACGGAGGCAGCAGGTTCTCCGGATTTGCCGTTCGACTTACCGTTCCCCGTTCGTTTCTCGGATTGCTCCTTGCCTCAATTGACCCGATTGCACGCGGGTCATCATCCAGGCGCTGAAGAGCGCAACCCCTCTGCGTCTTCAGGATGCACATCGCGCAGGAACGACTCTGTCCACTTTCTCCGCTCCGATGCCCTACACTCGACTCCCTCTTCGCTGATTCTTGTTGAGAGGCGCGATCATACGCAAACTCGTCTTACCAATGCCGCGAGGTTTCTATGAAAACACTCACCTATTCCACACTCATCATTCTTGCCATTCTGCTCTTGCCAATGACCGCCTTTGCTCAGGCGACCTTGACCGGTGTGGTTTCAGATTCGCTAACTCATGAAAAACTTGTCGGAGTCAATGTTGTTCTCGTCGGTACCGGCATGGGAGCGGCGACGAATATCGAAGGGCTCTACAAGATCATGAGTATTCCTCCGAAGCAGTTCAAGGTCCAGATCTCCTGCATAGGGTATGAAGTGAAGACGATCGATGTGGATTTCACGAAAAACCCGAACAGGAAGCTGGACGTGCAGTTGACGTCGACAGTGATCCAGGGGCAGGAAGTCGTCATCACTGGTCAGATGCGCGGCCAGGTGGCAGCAGTCAATCAGCAGGTGTCATCCAAGACGATTATCAACGTGGTGTCTGAAGAGCGGATCAAAGAGCTGCCTGATGCGAACGCGGCGGAAGCAATTGGCCGGTTGCCGGGTGTGGCGCTGCAGCGATCAGGCGGCGAGGCAAACAAGATCGTTCTCCGCGGCATGAGCAGTGAATTCGGAAGTGTCTCCGTGGATGGTGTCAGAATTCCCGCGACCGATGCCGATTCCAGAGGTGTGGATCTCAGCATGATCTCTCAAGGTTCTCTGG
>DATJQB010000405.1:0-9249 GCA_035506075.1 Bacteroidota bacterium
AGTACCCGATGCCGGTGACGACGACGGCAAATCCGGATGTTCTTCCGCACGGCGGCAACTTCGTGACGACGGATCCGTTCGATTCGCGGGGCCTCAATCCGGAGTGGGTATTTCTTCGGACTGTGCGGGAGAAGTGGTACAACCTCGAGGAGAGGCCGGGATGGCTTGCGATACATTTGCGGCCCGAAACGTGTGCTGGTGCGGGCAATCCCGGTTTTGTCGCGCATCGTCAGCAGCATACAGAAGGCTCAGCGAGTGTGAGTATCGACTTTACGCCGAAAGCGGAGTCGGAAAAAGCGGGTTTGCTGATTTTCCAGAACGAATCGCACTTCTACTTTCTCTGCAAGTCGATGAACAAGGGAAGGATGGAGCTTCAAGTGTTCTCGTCCGTTCCTGATCAGAGGGCAAAGGACACCATGCAGATGCTCGCATCGCATCCTCTCGATCAGTCTTCTGCGCTCCGCCCTGTTGGCTTGCGCATAGAAGCGCACGGCAGTACGTATGCATTCTGTTATTCAGTGGACGGCAGCCGCTGGAAGGTTCTGAAAGATAGTGTTGACGCCGCCTTCCTCAGCACGCGGGTTGCCGGGGGATTCGTAGGCTGCATGTACGCAATGTATGCGACGTCATCCGGAGCGCCGTCGAACAACACAGCGTATTTCGATTGGTTCAGGTACGAAGGCAACGATGAGGTTTACCGATAGTCTGAAGGAGGGACGATGCGACAGCAAGGTGCACAGTACCGGGATCTGAAGAACAAGACGGTTCTTGTCACAGGAGGCGGGAGCGGACTCGGTTTCGCCATCACGAGCGCGTTCATGGCCAACAAGGCAAACGTCGTGATTGTCGGGAGAAATGCCGCGAAACTCCAGGAAGCGCGAAAGACTCTGGGCGCAAAGGTTCGTTGTGTCGCATTCGACATGAACGAAATTGACAAGCTGCCCGAGCTCGTCCACTGGATCGAATCGAACGTTGGCGAGGTTGATGTTCTTGTCAACAACGCCGGCATCAATATGAAGAAGGATGTCCTTCACGTCACGAACAAGGATTTTGAAGGAATTGTTCAGACGAACCAAACAGCCGTCTTTGCACTGACGAGGGAAGTGTTGAGGTCGATGGTGAAGCGGCACACCGGCAGCGTGATCATGATCGGCTCGATGGCAGCGCGGTACGGAATTCCAAAGGTCATCAGCTATACGGCTTCAAAATCGGCTGTGGAGGGAATGACGCGCGCTCTTGCCGTCGAATGCGCGGCGTTCGGCATTCGCGTCAACTGCGTCGCACCCGGCTTCATCAAAACAAAAATGTCTTCCGATGCGCTCGAGAGCGATCCCGAGCGAAAGCACAGGGTGCTTGCAAGGACACCCATGGGACGGCTGGGTGAGCCCATCGATGTAGCGAACGCAGTGCTCTTCCTCGCATCGGAGCAATCCAAATTTGTGACCGGCGTTGTGCTGCCGGTCGATGGCGGCAACTCCATCGGATTTTGAGAATCACAACAGGCCAACTGAACAGGAACAGAAACCATGACAGAGAAGCAGTGGGAACTCCTTCAACAAACGATTCAAGGCAAGAAGCCGGCTCAGCTTCCCACAGGATTTATCATCGATTGCCCGTGGCTGCCAAACTGGTACGGCGTCACCATTCTTGACTATTTTTCGAACGATGAAATCTGGCTCAAGGCAAACCTGAAGGCAGTACGGGAATTTCCTGACGTAATGTTTCTCCCGGGGTTTTGGTCGGAGTTCGGGATGTGCACGGAGCCGTCGGCATTCGGCGCACGGTGCTCGTTCCCGGTGAATGAGTTTCCTCACGCCCACAGGATCTCGGCATCGCACGACGATGTCGACTTACTTCCGCTGCCGAATCCGAAAGTTGATGGCTTGCTTCCGTTTGTCCTCAATCGCCTCAAACTGGCCCGGCCGCATATTGAAGATGCAGGTCATAAGATCCGTTTTGCAGTTGCAAGGGGTCCTCTCAACATCGCGAGCTACCTGCTCGGCACGTCGGAGTTCCTGACTCTCCTCATGATGGATCCCGCGAAGGCGGAGCGGCTCATCAGGAAGATCACGACGTTTCTGAAAGACTGGATCTCACTGCAACGGGAGACCTTTCCATCGATCGATGGGGTCCTCCTTCTCGATGACATTATCGGATTCCTTGGGGAATCGGAATTTCGCTCGTTCGGACTGCCGTACTTCAAGGAAATCTATGACACCGATGTTTCAGTGAAGTTTCTCCACAACGACGCTCCGTGCAGGGAGTCAGCTCCGTTGTTGCCTGAGATCGGAGTCAATCTCTTCAATATGGGATTTGACGTTTCGCTGAATGAGCTGAAGACTCTCACCCGCAACCAGGTCACGCTTCTTGGCAACATTCCACCGCGCGATGTGTTGGCGAGCGGAACAGCGGATGACGTACGACGAGCGACAACCGAACTCATCAAATCGCTGGATGACCGATCGCGCGTCATCATGTCATGCGGCGGCGGCATGCCTCCCGGAGTGACGTCGGCGAACATCGCAGCCTTTTTGCAGGCGGTACAACAACAATCGGCATCGTAGCATTCGTGATGACATCACATCATTCAGACAGCCCCGACATGAAGAAAGATCATTCATCGACGACGACACTGCACGGGAGGCGCTCCGCGGCGCTACTTGGGTTCCTCGCCCTTTGTGCGGTGGTGTGCACGCCCGGCATATCGCCCGGTCAGGACAGCGCTGCCACCGTGAAGGCACTTCGGTCGATTGCCGACAGGATCGTTCGCGATTCCGTCTTTCAGTTTATCGATCAAAAGACAGGTCACCGGTTCGAGACCGCGGATGCGGCTCCTTCGACCGCCGTCCTCAAGCTCGTAAGTCCTCACACCGATTGGAGATACTGGAATGGCGTTTTGAACATCGCTTTGCTGAGGATGGGCAACGTTCTGCAATCGAACGCCTATTTGGATTTTCCCTCGAAGAACATTGCCTTCAGCTTCGACAACTACAAGCATTTTGAAGCGCTGTACCACGGCGAGGGAAAATGGAGTTATCCTTTCGGCGGCCGTTTCCTGATGGAAGAACTGGATGATTGTGGGGCGATGGGGGCAAGCGTCATCGAAGTCTATCATCTGAGTCAACAACCAAGGTATCGAACATATATCGATCAGGTCGCAACTCACATTCTCTCGCGCCAGGCCCGGCTCGGCGATGGAACGCTGGCCAGGGCGTTCCCTCACAAATGGACTTTGTGGGCGGATGACCTGTACATGAGCATCGCGTTCCTTTCACGCATGGGCGAGCTGACAGGCGAGCAACGGTATTTCGACGATGCTGCAAAACAGGTGCTGCAATTCAACAAGTACCTCTTTGATTCAACCACCGGACTGATGTATCATTGCTGGTATTCCGATCTGCAGCAACATGGTGTTGCATTCTGGGGACGCGCCAACGGATGGGCATTGCTGGCGCAGGTGGATTTGCTCGACCGTCTCCCGGACAATCATCCTCTCCGCTCCCAACTGCTTCAGATTCTTCAGCGTCATTTGCTCGGCATCGCGCGATACCAGGGACCAACGGGACTCTGGCATCAGCTGCTTGACAAGCCCGACTCGTATCCGGAGACATCGTGCAGCGCGATGTTCACGTACGCATTCGCCCGTGCAGTCAACAGGGGATATATCGACAAGCGCTATGCGTCCGTCGCTCAACGCGGTTGGGCGGGCGTCATGACGGCAATCCAGCCTGACGGACAAGTCACAGGAGTGTGCGCCGGAACATCTGTCAGTGACAATCTTGTGGACTACTACAACCGGCCGGCACCGGTGAACGATGTGCACGGGCTCGGTGCGCTCCTGCTTGCAGGAACCGAAATACTTCAGCTGCGTCGTTCGATGTAGACGATCAGATGCGCGCGCCTGAGCGTGCGTGAGGATAGAATCATGTCATTCGGTGGTAAAGTCTGCAGGTTTGTTTTGGCGGCAAGTGTCGGCGTTGTGGTCGGGGGCAGTCTTCAGGCTCAGACCGCGCGCGACCTCGTCAACGGCAATCTGATTCAGTTCAGTGACAACGGGGCCTGGTGCTGGTACCAGGATGAGCGTGCAGTCATCGACACAATCAACGGCCGGCTGATCCTCGGCGCGATTGCCAACAACCGCGGCGTTGGCGGAACTTCCCGGGACGGTGATGTCGACGTCGTGTTCTTCGATCTGCAGTCCCGCCGATCGCAGCGGATGCTTCTTGCCAAGGGAAACAGTAATTTCAGCGGAAGTGACGATCACAACGCGCCCGCGTTCTTGATCAGGCCCGATGGGAAATACCTCACGTTCTACGCGGGTCACAACAACAACTACAGCTCATACTTCAGGATTTTCGATGGCACTTCCTGGGGAACACAGCAGGTATTCGATTGGAGCAAGCAGCGGCCCGGCGGTGTGAACTTTCAGACCACGTATTCGAACCTCTTTTATCTGTCTGCCGAAGGGCGCACCTACAACTTCTCCCGCGGTCACAACAAGAGCCCGAACATCATGGTTTCGACGAACATGGGGGATAGCTGGACCTACGGCGGTCAGCTGACGATGAATGCGAACGTCGGATACGTGAATGGATATTTGAAGTACTGGAGCAACGGTGTGGATCGGATCGACTTCGTCTGCACGGAATATCACCCCAGAGATTTTCCGACAAGTCTCTACCATGGGTATGTCAAAGGGGGCAAGAGCTACAGAACGGACGGCACACTTGTCGACGCTACTATCCTCGATACGCTGAATGTTCCAACGCCCACCGATTTCACAAAAGTCCTTGCGGACAGCACAATTACACACGGGGACACACTCCGCAGATGCTGGAACATCGACCTGCAGCGTTACAGCGACGGGACCATTGCGACGATCGCCTCCGCAAGGGCAAACAACAATGAGGGGGGATCATCGAGCGCAATCGATCCCGACCATGATTTCATCTACTGCCGCTACGACGGCACGAAATGGTCCTACACGTACCTGGGGAAGGCGGGACTGAAACTCTACGCCAGCGAGCAAGACTATACCGGACTTGCTGCATTGTGTCCGAACGATCCGAATACCATCTACATCTCAACGACGTACGATCCGAGGAACAATGCCAGCCTGGGTGTTCACGAAATCTTTAGGGGTGTTACGACAGATCATGGCGCCACCTGGACGTGGACACCAATAACCCGGAATTCTGTTCGTGACAATTTCCGGCCGATCGTGCCCGCATGGGATAGAAAAAGCACCGCTTTGCTGTGGCTGCGAGGGACGTATTCTTCCGCGCAACTGTTCGATGCGTCTGTCGTCGGCCTGATCGAACGCCAATCGGATACACCCGTTTTGAAAACGTACGTTGATGCAACCCTGTCGAACACAACAAACGTCGACGGATCTTCGCTCGCCACAACAGGGCCGGATTCATCAGCCGGGCCGGCGGATGGACGCTGGCATCAGCGGCTTGGCATTGGCAATGGAAACATGGTTTTCGCGTCCGCTGAAATCACAGGTGAGAACGCGCCGACATTGAAGACACGAGTGTCTGTCCCACGGGCCGGCAGCTATGACGTCTGGGTGAATTTCTGGGGTAATCCGATTGCAACGGCCGATTGGCGCGTCAAGGCAGGTCTCTCGCTTGACGGCATGCAGTTGTTCCGGCAGATGGCGTGCAAGGAAGTGGACGACGGCGATCATGACTCGAAACTTGTTTTGACCGGGTCGGGCAACATCTTCCTTTACCAGGCATATCTTGGCCGTGTTCAGGTTGCAGCTTCCAACTCATTTGATGTGTTTGTGGATGACTCGGCCTACCAGGTCGCCACCACCGGGACACTCCGCGGAGATGTTAATCGAACATACTACGACGGCGTCAGCTACGCGCCGGCTGGAACACTTGTCAGCCTTGCTGAAAATCCAGAACACCCGGTGGAGTTCGAGCTGGATCAGAACTATCCCAATCCATTTAATCCGACCACTTCAATTAGCTATGAGCTTGTCGCAAATTGTGTTGTATCGCTCAAGGTGTATGATATGCTTGGCCGGGCAGTGGCGACACTGGTCAATCATTCTTCCCTTGCTGGAAAGCACACCGTCCAATGGGACGCTACAGGATTGCCGAGCGGAGTGTACGTCTATCGTCTCCAGGCAGGCAATCAAATCACCGCGAAAAAAATGATCTTGCTGAGGTAATCGCCAACGAAAGGATGCTTAATGACAGACCATAGCCCAAAGCCAGAGGAATCTGAGAATCGCCTGGCGACACTACCTGAGCGCGTGGGTTCATATCGGTGGACGATCTGCGCATTGCTGTTCTTTGCCACGACGATCAACTATGTAGACCGATCAGTCCTGGGACTTCTTGCCCCGGTTCTTCAGAAGGAAATTGGTTGGGACCAAATCGACTACGGCAATATCGTCGCAGCCTTCATGGCCGCGTATGCGATTGCAATGTTCTTCGCAGGAAGATTCATAGACAAGGTCGGGACAAAGATCGGATTCTCTGTCTCCATTGTAGTGTGGAGCGTCGCAGCGATGGGACACGCTCTCGCAAGATCTGTGATCGGTTTTGGTGCCGCGCGGTTCGCTCTCGGTTTGGGTGAATCCGGGAATTTCCCATCATCGAACAAAGCCATCGCTGAGTGGTTTCCGAAGAAGGAGAGGGCTCTTGCGATCTCCCTGTTCAACTCGGGGGCGAACATTGGCGCCCTCGTTGTTCCACTTGTTGTACCCTGGATCGCGTTGACCTGGGGCTGGCAGGCAGCGTTTATCTTCACCGGGCTGCTTGGATTCATCTGGCTGCTCTTCTGGCTCTGGCTCTACGAGATACCGGAGAGACACAAAAGAGTCTCCGGGGCTGAGTTGGAGTATATACACAGCGACGCCGCTGAGAGCGCGCCGGAAACAATCCCCTGGCTGGGCCTGCTCAGATACAGACAAACCTGGTCGTTCGTCGTTGGAAAGTTCATGACGGATCCCTTCTGGTGGTTTTACATTTACTGGTTGCCAAAATTCCTCAACGAAAAATACGGCCTCGATCTGGCTAGTGTCGGCCTCCCGCTGATCGTTATCTATACCATGACGAGCCTTGGAGGCATCGCAGGGGGGTGGCTGCCGGGCTATTTCATTAAAGCCGGGTGGGAAATCAACAGGGGAAGGAAGACCGCCATGCTGATTTGTGCACTCTTGATTCTGCCTATTGTGTTCGTGCCGATCGCATCCCTTTGGGGGGCCGTGGTTTTGCTCGGCCTGGCCACGGCTGCGCATCAGGGTTGGTCTGCCAACCTCTTCACCACGGTATCGGACATGTTTCCCAAGAAGGCGGTCGGCTCGGTTACCGGCATCGGCGGCATGGCCGGTTCAATTGGCGGGATACTGATCGCTTCTGGGACCGGCTATATCCTCCAGGCCACTGGAAGTTACACCGTTCTGTTTGTCCTGGCCGGATCAGCGTATGTGTTCACCTTGTTGATTTTCCATCTGCTTGTCCCAAAAATCAACACCTTCGAGATGGAGGTACAATGAGCCTCAAAATGAAAATTGCAGTTCTCACACTTCTCCTTCTGTGGATCGTGTCTCAGTCGGTGGTTGCCCAGGTGAAGCTTCCCCGGTTGATCAGCGATGGGATGGTCCTTCAGCGCGGGACCAACGCCAGGATCTGGGGATGGGCAGCACCGGGGGAAAGGATCTCGATCACATTTCATGACTCGGTATTTCACACGTCGGCAAACGAACGAGGGGAATGGGTCCAGCTTTTCCCGTCTTACGCGGCGGGAGGGCCATATACCATGACACTTGCGGCGAGCGACACAATAACGATCAGCGATGTGCTGATTGGCGACGTCTGGGTCTGTTCAGGTCAATCGAACATGGAGCTGCCTGTGAGTCGAGTGCTGCCTCTCTACGAAAAGGAGATCGCCCACTCCGAGAACCGGTTCATCCGGCATTTTGCAGTTCCACAGAAATACAATTTCAACGAGCCGCAGTCCGATTTGTCCGGAGGCAAATGGGAATCCCCAAACCCAACGACGGTCCTCAGCTTCTCTGCCGTGGCGTACTTTTTCGGTTGCGAGCTCTATGAAAAGTACCACGTACCGATCGGTCTCATCAATGCGAGCCTTGGCGGCTCGCCCGCGGAATCATGGATGAGCGAGGAGGCGCTGAAACAATTCCCGAAGTATTACGATGAGGCGCAACGATTCAAGAATGCGAATCTCATCAAGGAAATCGAATCCAGCGACAAGACGCGGATCGATGCGTGGTATGCGCAGTTGAGGGAAAAGGACGAAGGACACCGCGACGCCCGCTTGCAGTGGTTTGATCCATCCCTGAACACTGAGACGTGGCAAAGCATCAGGGTGCCGGGCTATTGGTCTGGAACACCGCTGGCGGGAGTCAACGGAGTAGTCTGGTACCGGAGGGACTTTGAGGTACCCGCGAAAATGGCGGGGAGGACGGCGAGGCTGAACCTTGGAAGAATCGTCGATGCCGATTCGGTCTTCATCAACGGAACCTTCGTCGGCACGACGAGTTACCAATATCCTCCACGTTGGTACACGGTTCCACCGGCCCTGCTGAAAGCGGGAAAGAACTCGATAGTTGTTCGGGTTATCAGCAATATCGGTGTGGGAGGATTTGTCCCCGATAAACCGTACGTGATCAACTGCGGTTCGGATTCGATCGATTTGAAGGGTGAATGGAAGTACCGGCTCGGTGCGCGCATGGAACCGCTCGCGAGCCAGACGTTCGTTCGCTGGAAGCCGCTTGGTTTGTTCAATGGAATGCTCGCACCGCTGTTCCACTACTCCATCAAAGGAGCCGCTTGGTATCAGGGAGAATCGAACGCTGGTCGCCCCGAGGAATACCGCGAGCTTCTGCCGGCGCTCATACGGGATTGGAGGGGACATTGGAATGAAGGAGAGTTCCCGTTCCTGATCGTACAACTCCCGAATTTCATGGATTCAAAACCCCAGCCGTCAGAAAGTGGTTGGGCATTGCTTCGTGAAGCCCAGCTCAAGACGCTTGCAGTGCCCCAGACCGGGTTGGTCGTTGCAATCGATATCGGGGAATGGAATGATATTCATCCGCTGAACAAGAAAACAGTAGGCAGCCGGCTCGCGCTTGCGGCAGAGCACGTTGCATACGGCGACAACAAGGTCGTGTACTCAGGCCCGATGTACCATTCGATGACTGTTCAGGAGAACAAGATTGTCCTCTCGTTTTCCAATACAGGAAGCGGTTTGGTGGCGAAGGAT
>DATJQB010000406.1:0-5827 GCA_035506075.1 Bacteroidota bacterium
AGGACGGCGTTTGTAGGCGTGACCAGAAGTGCGTTGATCCAGATGTACAGTCCGGAAATCGTATCTGCACTCGTGCAACGCCAGGTGGTTCCACGATCCGTGGATTTGTAGATCCCGCCGTTCGGGGAAAATACCATGGTCGCTGCATACAGGTTCTTCTCCGTGTCTTGCGCCAGGCACTCGATGGCCTGGGGGAAAATTCCCTTTCCTGACTCTCCCCATGTGGCCCCGGCGTCTGTCGAAAGGAAAAGACCGCTCGAGGTGCCGGCGAACACTGTTGTCGAATCGACACACAGGAGAGGTCCGATCTCCGTTGCGGTGATCCCTTCGTTGCTTTGTTGCCAGGAGGCCCCGTCATCAGTTGAACGGAACACCCCTCGATACGAACCGACAAATACGCGATCTTCATCAATGGTGAGAAGGCACAATATCCCCCAGTCGGCAAGTCCTAACCGAACCCACGAACTGCCTTCATCCGACGAAGAATACACGCCACCTTCAATTGTCGGGTCGAGCGGCATAACGCCGGCATAGAGAGTGCCTGCCGCCGAATGGGCGATGGTCACAACGGAGTAAGGTGTTCGCAGTCCCGTGGGGGTCCAGGAGGCGCCTCCATCGCTCGACAAAACAACGCCTTCCAAATCGCGGCCCAACAGGAGCATTCCAGTAGAGTCTCCCCAGAGCGTGTTCCCCCACTGATCGCTGACCATCGTCCACACGGAATCGTCCTGAGTTCTTCTGTAGATTCCCAAGGAAAGGGCTATGAGCCCGTACTCGGGACTCAAGACCAAGTCGTCCACTCTTTGACCCTGGAGGCCGAACGGATTCCAGGTCAATCCGGCGTCGGTGGAAAGGTACACTCCCCCGGGCGAAAGAACGGAATCCGGAGGTGAGTAGTGCAATCCAGCATAGATGATCCCGCGAGCGCCTTCAATGATTGCGCTCACCCTGGAGTCGGGAAGTCCCATCAGTGTCCACGAGTCTCCGTGATCGGTCGATTGCCAGATCCCTTTGTCAGTCCCGGCAAGAATGTTGCCTGCCGAGTCTGTCAGGAAGGCCTCCCGGGAAGGGACACGGTACAATGGGAGTGCCGTCCATGAATTTCCGGCATTCGATGAGCGAAAGACGCCCCGGTTTGTGCCGGCGAAGATATATCCGGCAGAATCGGCTGTGAGCGCCGTGACCGGGCCGCCGAACGGAACATTCGTGGGAGTCCAGAATGGCGATTGCGCAGAAGCGGTGCAGAGAACAATCGGCAGGGAGAGAACCGCGAGACTCTTGATGCACCACAACCGTCGTGTTTGCATAGAGACCATCCTTTCGAAAGTTGCGGTCCGAACGGCTGAGAGCTCAAAATACGTTGCTCGATCTTTCCGTCGGCTGCGTTGCATTGGCAGCCTTCATTTCACCAACGCCATCGTTCTGACTGCCGCGAATTGTCCCGCTGCCAGCCGATAGATATATACCCCGCTCGCAATCCCGTGTCCATCAGTTGTTATGTCGGTAATTGACATGTCACGCAACTGGGCGAGGGCGAACGGACACAGCGTGACGAACACAAATGCCAGCCCAATGAACCGAGTTCTCATCTTGACCTCCGTTCAATGCCAACGCTGCAGGAGATGGCTGACTCGAAGCAGGACAACGAAGAAAGGGGACAGGCAGCGTCCCCCGACGAGCCAGAATCATCTTACAAGCAACATCCTGTTGGTCTTGCTGAACCTTACGCCGCCGTGACCGTTCTTGACCACGAAACGAGCAAGGTACGTCCCGCTCGCGACCGGGATGCCTGCGGTATTTGTGCCGTTCCAGCTGAGCGTGCGGAAGCCCGCAGGTTGTGCTCCGTTCACAAGTTCAGCGACCTTGCGCCCGAGGATGTCGTAGATCGTGAGCGTTACGTCGGACGCTTCGGGCAGACCGAAGTAGAATTGCGTCGAGGGATTGAACGGGTTCGGATAGTTCTGCGCCAGGATGATGCCGGTGGGTATCAACCCTCCTCCATTGGGCGATGATATCTCTGTCAGCAGCATATCGCCTAATGGCCGGACATCGCCGATTTGGTTCGCCAGATAACTGTTCACCCATGACGGTCGGAAGGACGCAGCGTTTGCATACTCAGTCACCCACTCCTCATCTGTCAATCGTTTGAAATCGGTGGTCACCCGTTGATAAAAGCTCATGACGGGTCCTATGTACGCGGAGGGACCGACACCGGGAACCTCCGGTGTCACTATTGCCAAATTCACTGGACCTGTCCCGACATGAAGAACCCAGCCTATCAGAGAGCCGGACGGGTCTTCCGGGCAAGTGTGGACATCGGCAACGACAAGATTCGAGTCGAGTTCGGAGGTCGCTTCAAAGAACAGTCCCGGGTACCATCCCCCGGTGCTGATCCCGCAACCCCTGCCCATGAACATCGTGTTGCCAAGGAATGTATTGTCATCGGTGCTCATCGCCACTCCGGAAATCTCCTTCCGGGAAATGGATGTGAGAGTACTGCACGTGCTTGCCGCCTTGATGAAGTAGTTGCTGAAGTACTGGAGCTCTTGCGGAGCACTCGTAAAGAAGGCCCCGGCCGAGCGCATCAACGTGTCAAGCCGTTCATAACAATCGGGAATTGGCTCAACGTATCCGCAGGGATACGAGCATGCTCGGCCCGCGGTGTACGATTGTTTGCCATACAGGATGTTATCGTGACGCAGCTCTGCCCACGAGGCGAGCTGCGTGTTCATCTTCTCCTGCCACCATGATGCCGTTTGCATATAGCCCGGGAGGGGTGTTCGCTGTGCTGGTGCATTGAGTGCGCGGATTGCGTGCAGCCAACCGTTGAAGAAGCTCGTTTTCCAATACTCCGGCTCATACGAATCGATCAGATACCTCAGCGCAGCGAGATTCGAAGCGTAATGGTATGCGTCCAGCTCTGATACCAGAAGTTGCCCGGCAGGATCATTCCCCAAGGCGAACATTACGTCAAGCGGTGAAGGCAGATACCGCCAAATAAGACTTCCCTGAAATTCGATTTTATCCCACACGACATTCCCGCTGACAAAGGAGTCAATGATGAACCGTTGCCCAAGGGGGATAAATGCAGAAGCCGGTTTGACCTCTCCGGGCGTGAATGGATCCCATGCCAGAATCTGCGAGAGAATACGTTGATACGCCCACGATTTTGTCAGGAGCACATCCCGGAACGCGTTGTACCGGAGCGTATCGAGCAGTTCGTCGGCCGACTTCACCCCCACCTCCCTGAGCAGACCGTTCAGGTGTGTCAGAGTCACATTGTCCGGCTCGCCCACAAGATAGTTGAGGATCTTATCCACGTCATCCATCGCTGGTTGGGTTCCCGCCGTATCAGTGAGTTCCGAGAATAGCAGCGCCGCAACCGCCTGCCGCTGGATCTGGGCTTTGGTGTACATGTTTGCCATGCTGCTCGGCGGTGTGAGGTAGAACTCCATCCGTCCGAGCCAGATCATCGCCTGGAAATAGCGTGAAAGATCCTCGCTTTGCGTGTAATGTCCCCTGACGGTGAACTGGCTGAAGTCTATCATCCTGAGACTGTCACCAAACAACGGATCGCAGTAGGCGACATATTGATCTTGGATCTTCTTCAGGAACACGGTGACCGCCGCGTCGTTCGTTGGATAAAAACACTTGGAGCTACTTTCAAGCAGATAGCGGGGCACGTTGATGTACAAATCCAGGTCCTTAAGGGAAGGGAGCATAGCCGGTTTGTCGGCATACTTGCCGGCGACCTTGGAGAAGTTGTTATGGAGCAAATCGATGATGGAGGTAAGCTTGGCGATGAGATATTGTTCTTCTGACTGTTTCAGAATCTCATCGTACGATTTGTGCACGGCGTGGAGGATCGCATCCGTGGAGATGAAGAGCGGCAGATCATTCCGGTAGATGTCAACAAACCCCTGCCCGAATGAACCCGGGGCGAGCCGTTCGGTTACCACAAAGCCGTTCGTCCCAAGTAACGCTTTTTCCCCAGGCGTGAGATGATACTTGAGGTCAATCGAATCCAGCCTGGACGGCGGGGAGGAAAGAGGAGACACCGATTTGAGGAATTTCCCGGCGGGATGCAGTGCCAGAAGTTCCGAAGAGGACATGTCCTTGTGCGCAGCCAGGAAGGCCTCATAGCCTCCAACATCAAACACATAACTGCTCTGTGCCTTTGAAACCGTTGGTATCAGCGCGAGCGAGACAAACAGAACGGCGATAGTCGCTTTGGCACGCATGGCACACCTCCCTATCTGATATTTTGCGAGTCGATAAGGTGTCCAAGGCTCAGCCTTGCTTTCGAGTTCCTCCTGTTGTAAACTCCGCTGGTATTGCGCGTTCCCGAACATATCCAGAGAGCGACATCATGCATCGAGCAGGATCGGGCAGCACGAGACCGTGCTCGTGGGTCCATGGGATCCTGATGCTTGTCATTCTCTTCGCCATCAGAACTTCTGTCGCTCAGCCGGACGCATCCGCATGGAACCTTCAAGTCGAACATTTCCCTGATATCCTCTGGCACGTCGTGCCCGTCGACAGAAATTGCTGCTGGATACTCGGCGTGCACGGGGTTGTCCTGCAAACCGTGAACGGTGGAGCCTACTGGGCTGCAGTCCAGGATTCCTTCATTGCGCGCCGAACGCCGACCGCCCTCGCGGCGTTGAGCCCGCAAATTGCAGTTGGAGCCGTCTCCACGTATGACCCATGGTCCGCACGAAGTTTTTCGCCCACCGATACCTCATGGATCCTGCGGACTTCCGATGGAGGCCGGAGCTGGAGTGAGGCTCTTTGCATCACAGGAGCCCTCTTCAATGGCATCCACCGATTAGGAAGCAGTGGAGTCGTCGCTCTCGGGAATCCGATCGGTGACCGATGGACCGTCCTCCGTTCCTTGGACAGCGGGAAAACATGGGTCGCTCCTCCGGGGATCCCAGAGCGGATTGGGGAGGAAACCGGCGGCCTCGGCTGCACCGCTGCCCGCGGAGAACGGAGCGTCTGGTTCGGAGCGTACGACGAACATGCTCCGAGATCAGGTTCGAGGATCTATCATTCCGCCGACGGCGGGCAGAGCTGGACGTTTAGCACGTTTCCGATTTCGCATCCGCACACCCTTGATTTCCGCGACTCACTCGTCGGGGTGGTATCGACCACACGCCGGACGATCGCCCGAAGCACCGACGGCGGCTCAACCTGGATCCCTGTCACTCTTCCGTATGACGAGGGGAGCGGTGACGTTGCGGCTTCCACCGATGGTCAACTCTGGCTGACGCAGCACCGGAGTATTCTCCGAAGCACTGATGCTGGCGAGACATGGACACGCCTTTGGACGGTCCACCCCTCTCACAAAGTCATCATGAAATTCGATGTCGTCCAGGAGGGTGACTCCCTCTTTGGCTGGGCCACCACGTGGGCGGGCGGGATCGTCCGCTTCGAAGGCAGAGCCCATGGCTCCATGAGATGACTTCCACAAAGGATTCTCAATTTTCTTCTGTCGTTCTCACTTACCTCACCAGCAGCATCTTTCGAACAAAAGTGTGTGTGCCCGTCGTAAGACGATAGAAATACATTCCGCTGGCCAATTTCGTCCCGTCAAAGCTGAACGTGTACCTCCCTGCCGGGTATTTGCCGTTGGCCAGCACTGCCACCTCCATGCCGAGCAAATCATATGCGGCAAGCCTCACGTCACTGGTCACTGGCCACTGACCCCTGATCACTGTTGTGGGATTGAACGGGTTGGGGTAGTTCTGCTCCAGCGCAAAAGTGGTCGGAATCGTCGGTGCTTCCGCCACGTCTGTGACGACGACCCTCACCGAGTCGATCCAGA
>DATJQB010000407.1:0-7635 GCA_035506075.1 Bacteroidota bacterium
CCATTTCAGGAAGCGCTGACTCTGACCGGGCATCTCGCTGGGACGATACACGGTTTCAAATGTTACATACTTCGCTTTTGATGTCGGTTCAACCTTCCTGATGAGATCGGCAAGCGAAAACCCGCGCCAGGGAATAACCATCGACCATCCCTCCACACACCTCATTCGATAAATCCGGTCTTCGATCTTGTACGGCTTCACAAGATCTTCAAGGTTGTATTTCGCCGGCTTCTTGATCTCCCCTTCGATCTGCACAGACCATGGCTTGGGATGGAATGACCCGGCATTCTGTGCGGGATCCGACTTATCCACACCGAATTCATAAAAGTTGTTGTAGGTGGTGATCTCCTTGTAGGTACTGACCTCCTCGTCGGTGTCGTATGGTCCCTTCTTCCCGCGTGGCCATCTGTCCTCGGCCTTCGCGCGATCGGGCAAAACAATCTCGGCGGCAAGACCGATGCCTGCAGCAGATGCGGCAGCGATGAACTGACGCCTGTTGAAGTAGAGATGCTCGGGGGTAATGTCGGAAGAACGGAGATCGTCAGCTTGCTTGATCAGCATACTGTATCCTCAGGAAGTTTGGATTCCAATGGATACAACACCTGCAGGGGGAGGATCGTTCCTCCGCGGACAGTTCGCCGTAACGAATCAACCTCTGTGCTGGTGCCACCAGCGCTCGACGACATCCGGAATCTCTGTCTTCACTTCGCTCTGCTTCCATTTGTCGAAGAACTTGATGTCGGCGCTGCTTGGTTCTGGATTGGGGAAATCAATCTGGACGCGAAGAGGCATCGGGATCGCCTCACCGACGATGAGAGCCTCCCCTTGCCGCAGTGAGGGGAGCGTGTCGATGAGTCCCGCGAACGTATCGGACATCAATTTGCGCACGTAGCCCTGGTCGACAGGGTTGGTCAGTCGAAGGATCACAAAATTGTTGCACTGGGACAATATGGTTTCGGAGACTTCAGCCGGCCGCTGGCTGACGATCATGCAGCTCACGCCGTACTTTCGTCCTTCCTTTGCAATTCGCTCAACGGTACGACGCGCCGCGCCGGCGCCGGTGCCGCCGCTCGGCAGATAGTTGTGCGCTTCTTCAAAGACAAGGAGGATCGGGAAATCGCGGCGGCTGGCGTTCCAGAAATTGAAATCAAATGCAAGGCGCGCCATCAGCGAAACGATCGTATTCACGATATCGAACGGGACACCGCTCATATCCATGATCGTAATCCGGGAATCCTGGTTCTTGCCGAAGATTCTGTTCAACAACGTGGTGAACGAGGACGACTGGGTGTATTCCTTCGGTTTGAACATGAATGCATAGCGTGGATCGTTCAGGCGGCTGTCGAGCCGGACAAGAAAGCGACTGAACTTGCCGTAGAAGGGGCCTTCCTTTGCCGTCGAACCGGTGAGCCCGGAAATTTTCTCAGTGTCGTAATACTGGATCTTCGCCCTGACCTCTGCAAGATCAAAATATACGGGAGTGTCGACAGTCAGGATGTCGGCGAGGCCCGGATTCTTTCCTTTCTTGGACGCGACGATAAGATCCTTGAACACCGTCAACTGCGTCGCGGCGTTTTCATCCCGGTCATCGATGAATGTCTCCTGAAGCTCGGCGAGGTTCATCAGCCAGTACGGCAGCTCGAGCTCCGCGATGTCGAGATGCTGGCTCGTTTCGGGGAACGCGTTGCTGTACTCGTTATGGATATCGAGGATGATGATGTTTGTGTCCGGATAGATGGCGACTTTCTGGAGAATGGACGACACGGTGCAGGATTTTCCGGAACCGCTCGAACCGAGGATCGCCAGATGCTTGCCGAAGAACTTGTTCGGATCGAGATACGCACGTTCACGCTCGAACAGCGAAAGCTGCCCAACGGAAAACCCGAACTTGCGGAAGACCGAGAACACGGCCGTCAGGTCTGCGTCTTCGGCGATGAACACGGGAGAATCAACGGGGGGAATGACCGACACGCCACGCTCATAGCGCCCCGCTTTCACGGTGCCGACGAGGCTCAGGTCCATGATGCATCGCTGGGTGAGTTTGCCGTTTTCTGAAAAATCGATCTTCTTAAATTCAGAGACCATTGCGACGACGATGATCTTGGCAACCGGGATCAGGACGTAGCTTCCGATCTGACCGATGTAGTAGATCTTTCCGTTCAGCTCGCGTGCAAGATTCTTGATGTCGGCATCCATCACCGCTGTCAGTGTTCCACTCGTGACTCCCGTGACGATACCGATCTTCTTTTGTTCTGTCATGACGTTCCTCGTTCTCCGGTCATTCGTGATCGTCAATCTCAAGACGCTTGATGACGACGACCGTCTTGTCATCGCCGTCCTCAGAAGCGGAGGAATACTGCAGAACATCATCCAGGAGCTTCTGGCAGATTTCCTTCGCACTCAAGTGTGCGACCTCTTCGATTTTCTTTTGAAGCCTGAGCTCGCCGTACATCACACCGCCCCCCACTGCCTCGATCACGCCATCAGTGTAGAGCACGACAACGTCTCCGGTGTGGAGATGCGTGTTGTCGACCTTGTACGTACCGTCGGGAAACGGTCCCATGATTTGTCCCGTCGCATCGAGCATGTCGATCCGTTTCTCCTCAGCCCGGTAAACCATCGGGGCGTTATGGCCTGCATTCGAATAGAGAAGGAGACCTTTCGGATCGTTCGATAGTTCGGCATAGAACATGGTGACAAACTGTTCCTCGGCAAACGTTTTGTTCACAAGCCTGTTGATGCGGGACATGAGGGAGCTAATTTTCGTGTGGTACGAAATTCCCATCCGGAGCGCGCCCGATACATAGAGCGCCTGGGCGGCAGCCCTGAATCCCTTGCTCGCAGCGTCCCCGATCACGACATTCAGCCGGTCCTCCTCCTCATCGGATTGGAGATAGTCGAAGAAGTCCCCCCCAACCACCCTGTCAGGGATCGAAACGCCGTACAACTCGTAGTGGTGGAAGTTCAAGGCGTGCTGCGGAAGAATACTCTGCTGGATCTCTCGTGCCTTGTCGAGATCCTTCTCAAGGAGGTACGCCTTACGTTCCACTTTCTTGCCGCGCAGAAGTGACGTCACCGCAAGGCTGATGATGTTCAGATCGGCAAGAATCGACTCCTCCATTTTGTCGGAATTGAACGCGAGAATATACTGCGGAACCTTTCCCTTCTTGGCGTCCATTTTCTCACCGACACCCGTCGCCGAGTACTTAACGATGCCCTTCTTCCTGAGATAACGATCGGTTTCGTTGGCAATAATGGACCGATGGTCCGCGAGCTGGTAGAATATCGGATAGCTCGTAAGGGCGATCTTGTACCCCTGCTCCACCCTGTCGATGACCCCGATCTGATGAATAAGCCGATAGGAGACCGTTGAAGGCTCGTACTGCCAGATACGCCCTCCCTTGATATCGATCATCTCATCCTTCACAATCTCATTAACGACGTGTTTCAACAACTCCTTGTCCGTCTTGAAATCGTGTGTAGCAAAACTCTCAATAGTTCTGTAAAGCCGACGCTGATTGATCATACAGCCTTTAATCCTTTTGGAAAAACGAGCTGGCTCATGAGGAGTGAATTCGGACCCGGTGGACGCTGGATCCGCCGTCTGAAGATTGCCGGCAACGACGTCCCCGGCATCACATCAACGCACTGAAGTGACATCAGTGTACCGCATTTCCGCCTGAAAATCAAATGAACGAGTCGGTGGCTGAAGCACAGTACGATTAGTCGAGTTTCTTATGGAACCTGAGGACGCTCGCGACAAGGATCGCGAGTCCCATCACGATAAGCATTGCCGCCTGCTGCCAGAGTGTGCTGAACCCGACACCCTTCAGGATGATCGATCGGATGATGATAAGGTAGTAACGCATCGGGATGCAGAGCGAGAGATACTGGAGCGGTGCAGGCATGTTCTCGATCGGGAACACGAAGCCGGAGATATACATCATCGGCATCATAACGAAGAAAATCGCGGTCATCATCGCCTGCTGCTGTGTCCGGGAGATCGTTGAGACAAATAATCCTACACCGAGCGAAGTCATGAGAAACGTTCCGCTGAGAACGAACAGCAGCAGAACACTTCCCTTGATTGCGATGCCGAATCCGAACACCATCACCGTGAGAACTACGCACACATTCGCCATACCGATGAGCGTGAATGGAATCAGCTTGCCGATGATGAGCTCGTACGGCTTGATGGGAGTGACCATGATCTGCTCGAGCGTCCCGACCTCCTTCTCCTTGACGATCGCCATGGCGGTGAGGTTTGTCGTTGTAATGAGGAGAATCAGCACAAGAACGCCGGGGACCATGAAGTTGCGGCTGGTCAGCGAAGGATTGTACCAGGCGCGAATCTGCGCATCGACCCGACCGGAGATTGCTCTCCCACCAAGCACCTCCGTCAAAATCTGGGTCGATGCGCCAATGATGATCTGATTCACGTACCCCATGCTGATCGCGGCAGTGTTTCCCTCGCTTCCGTCGAGGATCACCTGGATTTTCGCCGGCTCATTCCTCAGGACAAAATCCCCAAAGCGCTGGGGGATCACAAGCGCCATGTTCACTTTGTTGTCGTCGATGTACTTCTGAATGGCATTATAATCATCCGTTGCGTACTCGATCGTAAAGTACCCGGAATTCGTGAACCTCTGGATAAACGACCTGCTCTGTGCGCTTTTGTCAAGATCACAGACAACCATCGAGATGTTCTTGACATCGAGCGACGCTGCAAAGCCAAGAAACGTGAGCTGAAGGACAGGAGCAATAAAGACGATCGGCAGGAGCCGCTTGTCTTTGAACAACTGTCCGAATTCCTTTTTCAGGAGCGCTATGATACGATTGAGGCTCACAGTCTTATCCAATGGTCCGCCGGAACCGAAGCGTGCTTATCGTGAGAATCACCGTCGCGAACAAAGCGAGATACAGCAGCTGCTCCCAGAACGCTGCAAGACCCACTCCCTTCAACAGGATGCTCCGGAGAATAACAAGATAGAACTTCGCCGGGGTGATATTGGAAAGCACCTGCAGCCACCAGGGCATGCTTCTGATCGGGAAGACAAATCCCGAGAGTATGATCGTCGGAAGCATGGACACGAGTGCGGCAATCTGAAACGCCACCTGCTGACTGTCGGAGATTGTCGACACAAGCAAACCGATGCTGAGTGCTGCCACGACGAATACAACAGTTGCGAGAAAGAGCAACAGAACGCTCCCCTTGATGACAACGCCGAACAGAATATATGCGGCGAGAAGCACGAGCGTCGCTGCCACGAGCGATATCAATGCATACGGAATCAGTTTGCCCAGGATGAAATGCAGCGAATGAACCGGGGAGACGTTGATCTGCTCGATCGTGTTTCGCTCCTTTTCTCTCACAATCGAAAGCGACGTGGCAATCACGGCAGTGATTGCGAGAATGAACGCAATGAGCCCCGGGACAAGGAACTTCGCACTCTTCAGCTCAGGATTGTACCATATTCGACCTTCGTAGCTGATCGGTATGTAATTCCCGCGACCAATCTTTGTGAGATTGTTCATGACAATCTTCTGTGAATACTGCAGCACAACAGCCTGAGAGTATCCGACAATCGTCGTGGCGGAGTTTGCATCCATCCCGTCGACGAGCACCTGCACGGAGACCGGCTGCCCCGATTGCATCCGGTCGGTGAATTCCGCGGGCACGACCAGGACCATTCGAACATGTCCATCGTCAAGCATTTGTGTCGCTTCAGCAGAGGTCGCGAGCTCCTGCACGTAGTCGAAGTAACCCGAAGTGACAAACGAATTGATAAATTCGCGCGAGACGGCCCCTTTGTCCTGATTGACCACGGCGGTCCTGATGTGGTTAACATCGAAGTTCAGGGCGTACCCGTTCAGAAGGAGCAATCCGGCCGGAACGAGTGTGAGGACAGAAAGCACGCGCTTGTCCCTGCGGATGTGCCTGAATTCCTTCTTTATGATGGGCAGAAGACGATCGAGTATCATGGGGTTTCTAAGCTGCTCGCTTTGCCTCCTGATCAAGCAGGTAAATAAATACATCCTCGAGCGAAGGTGTAATCCGCTCAATCTGAGTCACCGTGATGCCTTCGTTCTTGAGCACCTGCCTGATCTCGCGGCGTGCCTGCGTCTCATCGGCAACGCTGATATGGATATAGGTCCCGAAGACCGACGTTTCAACGGCCCACGGCTGTTGCTCGAGAAGAGCAAGTGCATCGATCACGCTGCTGCACTGCACCTCTAGGATCGGATTCTTGATGTGCTCTTCCTTCAGCTGCTTGGGACTTCCCGTTGCGATGATCTTCCCGGCATTGATAAGGATGATGTCGTTGCAGTACTCGGCCTCTTCGAGATAGTGCGTCGTCACGAGGATGGTCGTACCGCCGGCGGACAGTTCATTGATGAGATCCCAGAATTTCCTGCGCATCACAGGATCAACACCGCTCGTCGGTTCGTCGAGGAACACGATGCCGGGTCTGTGCAAGACAGCGCAGCCGAGCGCCAGGCGCTGTTTCCAGCCGCCCGAGAGCGTTCCCGTGATGCTCCGTTCGCGCCCCTTAAGGTTCGCCATGTCAAGCACCCACTGTTTTCGCTCCGCGAGCTGGCCATTCGTCAAACCGTACACTTTGCCAAAGAAGTTGATGTTCTCATCGACTGTGAGGTCTTCATACAGCGAGAACTTCTGCGACATGTAGCCGATGCTCTCTTTCACCCGTTCGGACTGGGTGTTGATATCGTACCCTCCAACCCGGGCCGTTCCTTGTGTCGATTGCAGGAGTCCGCACAGCATCCTGATCGTGGTGGACTTTCCCGCACCGTTGGCACCCAGAAATCCGAAAATCTCTCCCTGCTTCACCGTGAAGTTGATATGGTCCACGGCGCAGAACTTCCCGAACATCTTCGTCAGGTTCTCAACTTCTATTGCATTGGCTGCCATCAAGAGTGCCTTCCCGACAAGTGTGCTTACCGAGGCTGGCCGACCGCTCGTTCAAGCCGCGCCTCTGCCAGCTCATGATCGACCAGCGATTGTGTCAACTGCAGCTTCGACTGAAGCAATGCGACCTCAGCATCGAGTAGCTCGGAATTTGTCGTCAGGCCGGATTTGAACTTCTCGAGAGTCATCCTGTAGTTTTCGCTTGCCTGATCAACGGTGAGCTCCGCGAGTCTGATCCTCTCCTTGGCCTGCTGAAAGCTGAGATAGCATTGCGTAACCTCGAGGGTGACCCCATCCTTGAGCGTTGCAAGTGCATCCTCAGTCTGCGCAAGCTGCGCTTTCGCCTGGCTTGTCTGGTGATATGAGGTAAGGTTATTCCAGAGATCGAACTGTAATGAGATTCCGAAATCCCAGGTATCCTTGAATTGATCGACCGACGGGATGATGCGCTGGTTTGGACGCGAGTAGTAATAGTTGCCTGTGAGAAATACTTGCGGGAACCAGCCGCCGATGGCGGAGGTGACTGCAGCGCCGGCTGCCTTCACACGAGCTTCAAGGGCAAGGATATCAGGACGCGCCCCGAGCGCGGAAGGGAGCAGCTTGTCCAGGCCCGGGTAGTCAGTCGAGGCGGGCGTGAGCGCCGACGCAATTCCAACCTCTGTCTCCAGCGGGATGCCGATCGCCGAATTGAAGGAGATCATCGCAAG
>DATJQB010000408.1:0-11735 GCA_035506075.1 Bacteroidota bacterium
ATACAGTATGTGACTAAGTCAGTGGAATGCCCACGATCCGAGCCATCGACACGCACGCGATGTAGCTGCGACAGAGACTCGAAGAGAATCCCCGTTTTCCGAAATAGATCCTCACCGTTTACGGCTTCGGATACAAATTCGTGGGGTGATTGGAATCCTTCCATTTCTGCTGATCTTCCCGCAATTGTTAAAAGCGTTAAATCTGCAATACCCCCCCTTCATCTCAGCCCGGAAACAGCCGATACTTCTCATGGAGGAGCGAAGCTCGCTCCGGGACCATTATTCAGGACCTATTGGAGGATGTAGAAATGGTTGGATCAGTCAGCGGAAACACGAACCGGCTTGCCATCGACCTCGGCTCTGTTTCTTCGTCCCAGCGTCACGCGGAAGTCTTCAAGAAGCTGGATACGAATGGAGACGGCAAGATCGATGCAACAGAATTGGCAGCCGTGACGGAAGCAAAAGGGAAAGGCAAGGATGCCGCTGCGATCATGAAGGAAGTGGACACCAATGGCGACGGGGCGATCGATTCATCGGAGAACGATGCGTTCCTCACAACAATGGAGGCCCACCGGGGAGGCAAGATGCCCCCGCCGGGGCCGCCACCATCCGGCGGACCGAAAGGGGGCAAGCCTGGTGCCGCTTCGACGAATCACAATCAGATTTTCGACAAGCTTGACACGAACAAAGATGGGAAGGTATCGCTCGAAGAACTTCTTGCGGCCACAACCGACGACAGTACTTCGTCCGATGTTCAGGACCTCTTCAAATCGATGGACTCTGACTCAGATGGATCGATTTCACAATCCGAGCTCGATACGTTCCTGACAAAACTCGAGAAAGAATTGGAGACCCTGATGCACACCTCGAGGAAATACAGCGCAGATGGGAAGGATACGACCAGCGGGCTGGGACAATCCATCGACTCGGTCGCCTAGCTAAGCGTTCAAACGGAAAGGGGCTGTCTCATGAGGAGTGGGTCAGCCCCTTTCTTGTACTAATTGTTCGGAGAATTACTGCTTGGGTCAACTTCGTACGCCGGGAGCGATGTTATGACCCACCGGGCAGTCTTCAAAGCCCACCAATAGCATTCATTGAAGATTCTACCATCCAGGTGCGAGGATTTGGTTCCGACAGGCGCCCCGTGCGGGTTGCGAGCAAGGCCATCGACGAAATCGATTTGCAGAAAATCGAGGAACGCTATGTCGATGGCGGAGCATGCAGCTTTTATCAGGTGATTTTGGTGGGCGTGGGGGCGGAATGAGGGGTCGACCTGTAGAATTTTGCAATCTCCGGGTGGACGGTTTAAACCGTCCATCCGGGCGACTCGCTGGCCGGAGATGCTGAAATCATTCCCGATCTGCTCTTCTTCAGCCCCTCCTCCAATATCAACTCACTCCCTGCCAGCTTTTGAACTCCAACCAAGTAAAGTAACCAAACTGCCAAGCGTTTTTTTCCCCGACTACCCACCATTTTGATTTTCATCGGTTCCGCCCAGGGGGAAACTCATTCTGAAAACCGAATACGGCCCTGTCGCATTAGCCCACAATCTCAAAAAACTCGCTCACGAAACTCAGAAACACTAACACTTCGGCTCACGCAAGTAGCGATTTCGTCTCCTCCGAACTTTCCATCATTGCTCTTTCTTACCAAAAAGGGCCGTCTCTTTTGAGACAGCCCCTTCTTATCTGCAGACAACCTTTCGTCTCTCACGACCTGCTCGCTGTGATTACTTCCTGACTCCCAACTTCAAGGAAGAAACATCCATGATGTACGGCTTCAGGCCTTTCATGCCCGTTCCTCCATCACGATTCGAATCAAACGAGAGGTACCTGCCATCTGGAGATAACGCTGGAAATCCATCGAAGGCATCATTGTAGGTGAGGCGCTTTTGTTCGCCGGTCTTCAAGCTCATCAGGTAGATTTCGTAGTTGTGAGGCGGAAGGACCTTGACGAAAACGAAATGATCTCCGTCCGGTGCGGGAAACGGAGCCCAGTTCGTCCCGGCGTCTGTCGTAATTTGTTTCGTTCCTGTTCCGTCGAGTCGGATCGTGAAAATTGTCATGGGCATGCCCCGCATCCCCTGGCTTTTCCGTTCCCACGCCCGGTAGAGGATGGTCTCATTGTCAAGGAAGAATGATCCTCCCTCCTGCCACTCATCAGTATGGGTGATCTGAGTCTGTTCGGTACCGTCCGGTCGCATTCTCCAAAGGTCGAGTTTGCCGTCGATCTGGCGCGTGAAGAGAATCCACGATCCATCCGGAGACATGCTTACTTCCGCGTCGTAATACTTGTTCTTCGTCAGCCGTTTCACATCGCTGCCGTCGAGCTTGCACGAATAGAGTTCCGCCCCCTGCGGATAGTTGTTGGGATCGGAGTAGTTTCCGCGCGGCATGTCGAGATTATCGCGGGTGGAAGTGAAGAGAAGCCTCGTTCCGTCCGGAGTGAAATATGAGCACGCGTCGTCACCGATGCTGTTGATGCAGCGGATTTGGCTCCCATCAACGTGAAACGTGTAGACATGATGGACAGAGTCGCCCGGCATCTTCGCGTTTCCGATGAGACTTCTTCCGTCTGGCGAGAAATAGAATTCCGCCCCTTCCGGAACGTTGGGAATCTGCCACACGGGCAATTCGCTCCCATCAGCTGACGACGCGCGGCCTGAAGGGATCCAACTGAACGCCAACAGAAGAGCGAGACTTGAGACAGCGATTGAGGCCCATGCTATGCGATTCAATGGAATCTCCCTGAGGTTCTTCGTTGCGCGTGAACCGGACATCATCGCCATCCAGACCTGTACGCCTCCCGACGAGACCCACGTTCCGTGATCGTCCTAATCTCGGATCAGCCGCTGCGTAGATCTGACGTGTGCGATGAGTTGGACTATTGGTACGGTGCGATGGAACGCTTGAGCTGCGCGGGAAAGCTACTGCAGAAGAAATGCAAAGGCAAGTAAGAAAGCGGATTGCAGAGAAGGTACACGGTGTCCCCTTCTTTCGCAATTTGCGGAATACTTGACATACGCAACGGACGAACCTGCGGAGACGACCGCCGGATTGCTGTCAGCCTCTGGCAAGAACCGGGAAGAGAGGACCGTGAAACACCTCTCCTTCGGAGAGCCCGCTTCGATCCCCGATGATATGCGTGTGCTTCCTGTAGGTTGTTGTGCCCGGCATAAAGATTGTCACCATCGCTCGCCGGGGGATATCTGTCACGTTGGGTCCGGCATAGTGGAACGTCAGGCCATTGTGAAATGTGCAGCTCCCAGGCTTGAGCTCGATAGCAACGGGTTTGACACCCCGAAATGACTCCGGGAGCACCGAATCCAGATTGTCTGTCGATACATTGCCCAGGTCGACGGCGGGAAGCGGACCAAGTTTATGAGAGCCCGGAACAAACCACATACATCCCCGCTCAACTGTCACTTCATCAAGCGCCATCCAGCACGACAGACCTCCTGCTTCGTTCATCGGCCAATACACCGTGTCCTGATGCCATGCGGTCGCCTTGCTGTCCCGCGGGTACTTGATAAGAGCCTGGTCATGCCACAACCTGACGAAGTGTGACTTCGACAAGCGCAGGGCAATCTCGGCAACACGCACGTTGTGCACGTAATCCTCCAACACCGGATATCGCTCCCAGAGATTGACCATCTGCAGAAACACTTTTGAGTATCCCTCATCCGTTCGCGGTCCGAGGTTAAGATTGTACTTGTTCTTGTCCTCGACTGCACGCTCAACCGCACCCCGGAGTATTTCCACTTCTTCCATGGTGAGAACGTTTTCAAGTTTGATGTACCCGTTGTCCTGGTAGAAGCGGACATGATCTTCGGTGAGCGGATAGTGATTCACAACTCCTCCAGAGAATGAATGACGTGACGGAATAAATGTCGGCTTGTCGCAGCCGGGTCCGGGCCCCGGAATACAGAGAAAACATCGTGATCACGGGGGGAGTTCCTGTCATCGGGGCGATTTAATTCGTGGAACGGCGTTGAGGGTATGGGACGAGCTAAATCTTCTGCAACACTCCTTTTCCACTCTTCGACGTGTTTCGAATAAGAACCAACACAAGAACTGCGCCAAGCAGCGGGAAAGCACTTGCAGCGATTAGAATGGGAGTGAAGGTGTAATGATCGGCTATCCAGCCGACGATAAATGTCGACAGGATGGTGAGTGCCCCGGCGGCCGTACCACTCAAACCGCTCACCGTTGCCACGGAGTTGCTCTTGAAGAGATCAGACGGCAGCACGAGCACCATCGTGCAGAATGTTGCATAGGCAAACGTCGCAAAGGCAAAGAAGCCCGCGATAGCGAAAAGACTCGATACATAGACGGTCGGAACGAGCATCGTCATTCCGATGGCGCCGAAGATGACAACAGCCTTTCGTGCTCGGCCGACCGGCCAGCCGCGGCGGATCAGGTAGCTCGAAAATCCTCCGCCGGCGAAATTTCCCAGATCGGCAGCTACAAACGGAATCCAGAACGCAACGAGCGTATCCTCCGGGGAGAATCCCTTCGAAACAAGAAAGAGCATGAACCAATCTGCTATGAAGAACCAGACCGGATCGGTCAGCGCACGGGCGGCGATGATACCCCAGGTTTGACGCAGCTTGAGCAGGTCCCACGCACTGGGCCGGTCCCCTGCGACATCCAAAGTGGATTCCGCTTGTTCCGGATCCCCGCGATCCGCGAGGATCATCTGCCGCTCTTCTTCGCTGATACGCGGATGATCTTCAGGTCGATGGTACATCTTCCGCCAGACGATCAGCCAGAAGAAACCAAGCGTTCCCGTGATCAAAAATGCAGGCTGCCAGCCGCCAAACTCATGATAGAGCCAGATGACAAGCGCTGGAGCGATGGCGGCACCGATGGATGATCCGCTGTCGAACAACGCGACCGCCCAGCCGCGTTCTCGTTTCGGAAACCACTCCGAGACGGCTTTCGTCGCCGCCGGCCAGTTCGCGGACTCGCCGAGACCAAGAAGGAACCGGAACAACGCAAAGCTCCTCAATCCCGATGCGAGCGACGTGAGCATGGCGACAATGGAATACCACGTGACCGTTATGGTGAGACCCATTCGCGTCCCGACACGATCCATGAAACGGCCGAGCAGAGTCTGGCCAATTGCATACGCGATGCGAAACGCGATCACGATGAGCGCATAGTCCTCGTTTGTCCAGCCATACTGGCTCTTGAGAAAGGGAGCGAGCACCGAAAGCGTCTGTCGGTCGATGTAGTTGATCACCGTCGACGCAAACAGCATCCCCCCGATCCACCATCGCAGCGATTGAATCGTCCGGCCAGCAGTGTGAAGAGGACGCGATTCCGATTTAGCCATGCCCATCCCTTTTCTCATCAGGCAGAATACAACTTCGTTGCTTGCTGAGGCGTCGATCCATGCGGAATCATCGAAGCGGCACTTTCATCGAGGAAGAGTGCCGCGTCGGGATGCGTCCGCAGGATCGAGGCGGGAACCGCAGTGCTGATTTCCGCCGTCAGCGTATCGAGGACAGCTTTCGCCTTCCGTTGGGAAGGCACGACAATGCTCAGATGGGCCGCCGAGAGAAGCGCCGGCACCGTGAGTGTATAGGCGATGGGGGGAACATCAGCCATGGTTTTGAAACACCCGTCATTGACCTGCTGTTGGCGGCATGGCTCATCGAGTTCCGCGATCTTGACGAGAAGCTTGTCCTGAAAGTCCGCGACCGGCGGGTCGTTAAACGCAATGTGCGCGTTTTCCCCTATCCCCATGCACACGATATCCGTCGGATGTGCGCGAAGCAGCGAAGCGTATCGCTCGCATTCCTTCGATGGATTTGACGCCTGGGCATCGATGAGGTGCACTTCTTTCATCTTCACCCTTGTGAACAGGTGCTGATTCAGATACACCCCGAAGAACTGATCCGATGACGGATGCAGACCGATGTACTCATCCATATGAAAACCCAAAACCCTGGACCAGTCGACATGAGGAGACCTCACAAGGTGATCGAGAAATTCATCCTGCGAAGGGGCGGCTGCAAAGACGATGTTCACGTTCTCTTTCTTCTTCAGGACTCCGGCAATGAGACCGGCAACGTGATCCGCTGCTGCCTTGCCCATCGCGTTGCGATCAGCGAAAACATGAACTGATAAACGACCTTCTTGTTTCGAATGAACTGACATGACAATTCTTATCTTGGTGTATGGTTGTTTTGTTTTGAATTCTACCGGCCGAGGTGAACCTTGACTGTGTACACCTGCGGTTGACCGGATTTGTCGGTGGAAAACAGGATGTAATTGCCATCGGGCGAGAAATGCGGATGCGGATGGCTTGGCTGTCCTTCCATCGTTGAATCGTGCTTGTAGAGAATTTCCTTCTTCACAATCTGCTTCCCGTCAATCGTGAAGAGGACAAGATTGAGCCCGTCGTAGAGATCGGACACCCAATGCCTGTTGTCCGAAAAAATCTGATTGTGCGACGACGAGACAGGCGCTGGCATCATGAAGTTCTCCTTTCCATCCGGAGTGATGATGCCGATGAACTGCTCTCCTTTGTGCGGTCCAAAATGATAACGGGCGGAATACCCGATATGCGATCCATCGGGGAACCAGAATTCGTGCGTGCGATGCAGGCCAAACTCCTGGATGCCGACCGGACCTCCATCCGTCCCTTCGATATTGTTCCACCAAATCCTGTTCGGAGTATTGCCGACCATGCCGGGAGCTCCTTTGTCATACACGTGCTGCCAGCAGTAAGAGACTCTCCTGGGATCCGACGGACTCGTCTGGACATGGCTGATCTTGAATCCGAGATCGGGCGATATTTGTTTGATCTCTTTTGTCGCCAGATCCAGCCGGAACAATGCATACGGCCCCGTGCTGTGGTTAGCAGAAAATCCGGGATTCTTGTTTGCCCCAAACACACAGTACTTTCCGTCTGATGTGATCGCGAACGACTCCGGATGCCCCTGAGGGAATGTGTACAGAACACGAATCTCGTGCGTGGATGTGTTGAGCGACTTAAGATCATACTTCGTCATATACCAGAGCGTGTGCAACTGGGGCCAATGCCATGAGTTCTGTGTCAGTTCATTCTCATCTGTCATCTGAGTCATCGAACCGTCCTGCATGCTCATTTCGAATAGATTCATACGACCCGATCTGTCAGAATAGAAGAAGAAATGATCCTTGTCGGCAAACGATTCGATATTAAAGTAGAGATGGTTGTTCTTTCCCGTGTTTGTCCATTGGACAACCTCGTATGCGGATTGCTTGTTCTCGATGACCTTTCGCTCTGACGGATACACCTTGCCAATTGACGATGGTTGCGCAAGGCCCGCGACGTACACTGACCCCAGCAACAACACGAGGAGATGACACCTCTTCATGATCAATTTCATTTTCATACCTTTTGAGAATATTGCACGTTGAACCCTGACATGATCTGCAACCATCCCCAGGGAACGCTCTGCGAAAACGCCTCACGGGAGACCCGGGGTACCTCACATGCTTTCAAGCGCTGAATTACTTTGTGCCGAACCGTGCCGAATAATACGCTGCGAGGAATCTCAGACTGAACGAAGTACCAAGATCCCGCTGCGTCAGATAGAGTTTGCCGTTCTTTGTCCGGGTCCTGATGTTCACAGTCGCACCGGCAAGGTTCTTGTCTGCGTGATCTGAAGCGAAGCGGTTCGCCACGATCCACCTGGCGGACCGCTCGATGTTGTCTTTGAACTCTGCACCAACCCCAAGCGTCTCCATCCTCAGCCAGAGAAGCCCGGCCATGGCCACGGTCGACCCGGTCACGGAGTTCTCGTTTGCGTGGCCGTCGAGGAAGTTTTCGTAGAAAATTGTCCCGTCTTTCCGCTGATACCTGGTGTAGAAGAGAAGCGTCTTCTTCGCAGCTTCCAGATACGTCTTGTTCCCGGTCAGGACAAATCCTTCGATCAGTGATTCTGCGTACCAAAGATTGAACCGCGGATGAAAGCTCCCTTTGGCTGCATTATTCGGAGTGAACTGCATCCAGAGCCCTTCAGGCCCCTGCTTGGCAACAAGACTCTCGCACAGGTTAAGAAACACTTCTTTGTATTTGTCATCGTGCGTGTACTCGTACATGTCCTTGTACAGCGAGCCCTCGTTGTTGACGCGTGCAACATCATTGAGAGTCTGCTTTGTCTTGTCGGGCCAGAACGGACTGTTGACCTTCACGACTTCGCCGGAGGCAGGGTCGGCCAGATCGTACATCATCCCTTCTTTTGGAAGATAGAAGTTGTTCAACATCCACTCTCCGGCGGCTGTCGGAACGTCGGCATACTTCTTCTCATGCGTCACCTTGTAAAGATTGAACAACCCCGGCGTGCCATCGGTCGTCGTCGCACAAACGATGAAGTTGATCCCGTCACCGTGAATCGCCCTGACCATCCCTTTCAGCTTCGGATGATCCTTGATCTCAAGACTGACCCACCAGTCACCTGCCTTCTTTGCCGAAGCAAGATACCGTTCATCCTTGGTAACCTTGTACGCTTCGACAAGTCCGTTGATCAACTGTCCTGTGTGCCAGGCCGGCTCATAATCGAACCATTTTCCGTCGAGCAGACTGTAATCGCACCGCGATTTTCCGTTCTCATCGATCAGCACATTGGTTGCATACGACGCGCACTCGTTGAGTGCGTTCATAACCTCTGCTTTGTCCGGCCCCTTTGGCTGGGAGCACACAGCCGCCACGCCCAGGAGGCTTGCGATTATCGTGTTGAATCCATAGTTCATACTTTTTTCTCCAAGAAGTCACTCACCGACAAGAGGTGGGGCAGATGACTGCTGCCCGCATTCATGCACGGTCGGTGCATCACTGCTCAATCCACGACAATCGATTCGTTTTGAAATCCGGGCGATCGACGGGATATGGATATTGTTTCACGACAGCATGGTCCCAGCGGGAATCATCAAATGAAGGATCCTTCCAGCTCGATCCCGGAGCCGTCGTCACATGCCACGTCGAGTCGGATGTAATTGTCACGAAGGACCCGTCGTTGAGCTGCACCTCACCGTACAGATTGAGCCCGGCCGAACCTGTCGTCGAATACTCTGAAGCCTCAGCAGTAATCACAGCCGATGGTCCATCCAGGAATGGTCCGACTTCAAACAGCTTGATGCGCTTGTGTTCAGCACTGAGTGAGTTCGATCGTCGCACAAACACGTCACCCACTTCGTGTCCATTGACCGACAACCTTACGTACGTATCTCCAATGAGCTGCAGTTTCGCCGAGCGGACACCGGTCGGGAGGTGTACGACCTTTCTGAAGTACGCGTGCTGAACCTGGACTGCCTTCTTCCCTTCCTTCACAATGTCGGGATGATAGATCCACGAGCTCTCGATCTCCGGGTTCACCCAAAACTCGCCACGATTCACCTCGTCGATCTTCTCTTTCCAGAAAGCCATCTGGCGGTCATAGCGCAGAAGGAGGTACTCGAGTCCCTCGGGTTTGTTTGTTCTGTTCCACAGCGATTCAAACTCAGGCCGCAGCACGGAGAGGTCATCGATCACGCCGGTGCACAAGCTCACGATCGCGCTCTTTACGGAGTCCCTCTGCGATGAATGCGGACCCCAAGTACTTAACGCGCGTACGGTCTCTTCTGTCTCCACTTTTTTTGCGAACCAGAGATTGAGTCTGGCAACAAACGAGAGACAGGAAAGCTGTTCTTTGTGCAGCGTTGCTGACCCTTCGAAATCCCTGATGAGCGAGAGGACAAGAGGCATCGTCGACTTGATACTCTGCAAACGCTCCATAATCACGGGAGAGTGGTTCTTCGGAGTCACCGTCGGCATGAACGGCAGCATCGGATGCCGCCACAATTCGTACCAAGTATAGTAGTTTGCCGGGCTGGCGAGTATCGTGTAGACTGATTGAATAGGTTCCGTTCGGTCTGTCCCGAAAAAATCCGTGAAGAATGATTTGTTGAACGACACAACTTCGGGGTTCGTCGCGTTCCAGGCACACTCTGCCCCCCATGCGTAGCCGTAGTAATTCAACTCCCGGAGTTCTTCACCGCCGTAGTCGTTCCAGCTCGAGATCAATAAACCGATTGACTTGTCTTCGTACCCGGCACGCCCAAATCGCTCGATGTTCTCAAACGAATTCAGGTGATCGAGAAAGGGTCCCCTGTAATTCCGGATTGCCGGAGAAACCACGACTTGAAACCCCGCCTTCCTGAAAATCTTCTGGCTCTCATATTGATATTGAGGATCGTAGTTCCAGTCGACGATCGTAATATCCTTCGGGATCATGGACAGGATCTCCGGGTTCTTCAGCAGGATGTCACCGTAAATCATCGGTTTTTTGCCGTGCTTCCGTATGATCTTTGCGACGCGCCGGTAATGTTCGGCGAGAACTGCCGGAAGGCCGAGTGTCACCACACGATCCTTACTTGCACCCAGCCCAACATCCCTCGTCTCATCCGCGCCCATGTTCAGAGAGGAAGCGCTGAAGCAAGTACACAGTTCACCGATCATCTCATCGAGGAATGTGTACGTCTTCTCATCGGAGACATTGAGCGTACGCCCGCCCGGATATTCGGCGTAGCCGGCATACTCAGGAATCGAAAGAAGATTTTCACAATGTCCGAGCGTCTGGAAGATCGGGACGATGTCGACGAAGTAGTTTTTCGCGTACGCATCCAGCTCCTTCAGCTCGTTCGGCGTGAGAGCGCCCCTCCCTTTGCCGATCAGGGAATGTTTACTGGAAGTGAACATGTCCTCGATATACGGCGAATAGGTGTTCAACTTGTACCGCGCAAGAAAACGGATGATGCTCTTGAAATTCTCCAGCGTCGAGACCTGCCCGCGGCTGATGTCGTCGGAGATTCCTCTCATCGCATGCTGTGGAAAGTCGTCGATCGCAATGCCACGGACAAAGAACTCCTCGCCCCGCTGGCGAATCAACTGCAGGAGCGACATGACGCCATAGAATTGCCCTCGATCGGATTGGGCGATGATGGCAATGCCACGCTGGGACACATCGAGAAAGTACCCTTCATCTCCCATCCCGGGGCGCATCGTTCCCTGGCGTTCCTGGAGAACCTTCCGCCCGATTGCCGAGACCGGCGAACCGATAAAGATGGCTCCATCAGAGATCGTCGAGTCGCCCTTCCACTGTTCCACACGCAGGGCCGCTCCGCGTCTCCGGACGAGTTCTTCATTGATAAGCCCGGCCGTAGTCCTCGATCGTTCAGAGGCACGATCCAGGACGATCCTCGATGCGGCGCCGAGGACGAATTCACCTCCCCTGGACTCCACTCGCTGAGGCCTTGGGATGACCCGGGGGGTCGGCTCGATCACAGTCTGTGCGCCAGCGATTCCTGCCAACGTCAAAACGATCGCGAGCACAACGGACGCCCGGAGCCAACGGCTCGATTTCAAGATGCCATTCATCTGGCGCTCATGTTCATTGTTCACAACTGTTTCGTCAGCGCTTCATATCGTTGTTCGAGGCACGCACGACGCTGCCCAGCGAAGCTGGCGGATCGCATACCTGCGAGGCCGCCCGCAGGTCGTTCCCCGTCACAACAATTGCCGAGCACCCTTCACCGACGAGTTTGAGCAACGATCGCGCTGTGCCGCGGAGACCCGACCCGCTCATGGTCAACCCGTTCACTTCTTTCAACACAATCGCGCTCATGTTGGCCGCGGACATCTGAAAATGTGAGTCGAGGATCGAGCTCTCAACGACGTCAGCGAAAACCATGGCGGGTCGCATA
>DATJQB010000409.1:0-3579 GCA_035506075.1 Bacteroidota bacterium
CAACCTTCAACTCTACATTGAAGGGAATTTCGCAGGCAACGATGTCAAGACCAACCATCATCAACTGAACCGTCTCGCCTTCCTTGAGGAATTTTGCACCATCGCCAAGGACGACTTCCGAGACCGGCATCTGTTCATAGGATTCTTTGTCCATGAACTGGAAGCTCGCTCCGTCATGGTAGAGATAGGTAAAATCCTTCTGCTCCAGGCGGACTTCTTCAACCTCTTCGCCGGATCTGTACCTGGTCTCGGTAACACGGCCGGTCTTCAGATTGCGAAGCTTCGCCTGAACAAATGCACGGAGATTGCCGGGAGTACGGTGAATGTATTCGTCGATGCGGTGAAGCTCGCCGTTAAATTTGATGATCATTCCAACCCTGAAATCTGCAGTTGTCGCCATAAATTCTTCCAAAATCCTCAGTTTTTAGTCAAAAATACCCTCATTTTCACAAAAATCGGGGTGAAATTATACAGAAAAGAACTCCCAATGTCAAGACAAATCCCATCGGCCCAAACTTCGGGCAAATTCCTCTCTCGACTTCAGGGAATTTAGGAGTTGAAGGAAAAATGCAAGATTCTTTTCAATTCCATGCGATTAGTGGTATATTCTGACAGTTTTTTGATCAAAATCTGATCTCCAGGAGTTTGCACACCAATCGCAAGCTTCCATCATTCCGTGACGATCCATCGACAATCACTCGACAATGAAGCATTTCTACGGAAAACACATGACTCATTCAAAACTCCCGCTCATGGGATTCTCGACCAAGGCAATTCACGCCGGTATTGAACCGGATCCTTCCACAGGCTCCCTGATGACGCCCATCCACTTGACCTCGACGTTTCAGCAGGAAGAACTTGGAAAAAACAAAGGATATGCCTATTCCAGGGTCTCAAACCCAACGAGGACGGTCCTCGAGACGAACATAGCGGCGCTGGAGAATGGAACCCATGGCCTTGCTTTCGCTTCAGGCATGGCAGCAGAATCGGCGATTTTCCATCTGCTCAAGAAAGGGGATCATGTCCTGGTCTCCCGAAACGTCTATGGGGGAACGTTCCGGATCGCGAAATTCGTGCTTCAGGATTTCGGACTTGAGTTCGATTTTGTCAACACAACAGATCTTGGAGAAGTGAAGAGATCGATACGGCCGAATTCAAAAATGCTCTTCATCGAGACTCCCACAAATCCCACGATGGAAATTACAGACCTGCGGGCGGCCGCGAAACTGTGCAAAGCAGCGAAACTGATCTCGGTTGTCGACAGCACATTCGCGACCCCCTATCTCCAGACGCCGCTGGACATGGGCATCGATATCGTTCTCCACAGCGCCACGAAATATCTGAACGGTCACAGCGATATGCTCGGCGGGCTCGTCGTGCTGAACGACGACGCGATGGCCGAACGGCTCCGGTTCATTCAGAAATCGGTCGGCGGCATTCTCTCTCCGTTCGAAGCATGGATGTGTCTGCGCGGCATCAAGACGCTTGGCGTCCGTATGGATCGTCACAATGCGAATGCCCTCAGGATAGCGAATGTTCTCTGCCGTCAAAAGAACGTCACAACGGTCTACTACCCCGGCCTTGCCTCTCACCCGCAGCATGCGCTGGCACGAAAACAAATGAGGGGATTCGGCGGAATGATCTCCTTCGACCTGGGCAGTCTCGGGAAGGCGAAACGTTTTCTCAAAACTCTGCGACTCTGCGCTCTCGCAGAGAGTCTCGGAGGCGTTGAGACACTCATCGCTCACCCAGCGACAATGACTCATGCGTCGCTGTCGCCCGAAGAACGCAAACGCATCGGCGTCACGGACGGACTTATCCGCCTCTCCGTAGGCATCGAGGACGTTGAGGATATTCTCGCCGATCTCAAACAGGCTCTTGCAGCACTCTGACAATCGACTACAATCAGACCCAACTCAAAGCCAATGAAGACCACTGCCATTACAATTCTGCTGTTCGCAATCACATCGTTCTCATATGCTCAGATCTCCCCCGTCAACGAGGCGTGGGTGGATTCAACCCTTCGCTCCATGACGCTGGAGGAGAAGATCGGGCAGCTGTTCATTCCAGCACAAACTTCACCAGAGCGGACGCTGGAGTGGATCAAAGACTATCATATCGGCGGGATTTGGTTCCCAAGAGTTGAGGCTAGGAAGATTGCCGACGACCTGAATACCTTCCAGCGCGCATCGAAGTATCCGATGCTCGTAACCGTGGACTTTGAAAAAGGCGCGGGAACGTACGTCGACGGTGCGACGGATCTTCCGATCAACATGGCGCTCGGCGCATCGCGGGATCCAAAGCTTGTCTACGACGCCGCAGCCCTTACAGCAAAAGAAGCACTTGCGCTCGGTATTCATCTCAACTACGCTCCGGTCGTCGACGTCAACAATAATCCGAGCAATCCGGTCATCAATACCCGGTCGTACGGGGAAGATCCTGCGCTTGTCGCCAGGCTGGCGGAAGCAGCGATCCGCGGGTATCAGGAAAACGGGCTGCTCTCGACGGTCAAGCATTTTCCGGGACACGGCAATACGGGCACGGACACGCACGCCAGGATCGGCGTTGTTACTGGATCGGCGGAGGAAATGGATTCCGTCGAGCTTCGACCGTACAGAGACGTGTTCCGGACGGCCAAACCTTCAGCAGTCATGAGCGCACACCTTTGGATTCAATCGATCGACAAGGATACGATTCCCGCGACACTCTCGGCAAACGTCATGACCGGTTTGCTGCGGAACAGGCTGGGCTTTGACGGGCTCGTCCTCACGGACGCAATGGCGATGGGGGGAATCACCACACGATACTCATTCACCGCTGCAACGGTGAAGGCACTCCAGGCCGGCTGTGATATTATCCTCTTCCCCGGCGATCTGGCGACAGGCTACCAGTCTGTTCTCGAAGCGGTGAAGAAAGGGGAGCTGACCGAGGTACGGATCGACGCCTCGGTTCGGAGAATTCTCAAGGCGAAGTCGATGGCCGGTCTCGACAAAAAAAGGTTCACCGATGTCTCCCGGCTCGCCTCCCTTGTCGGCACGCAGGAGAATTATGCCACTGCGAAGAGAATTGCTGCAGGATGCCTGACGCTCGCAAAAGACAGGGCGAATCTGATCCCCCTGGCGGGATCGAAGAAGGTGCTTGTGCTGACGATGAGCAACAAGGAGGGAAATTCGATGCTGTCGCGCGGCCTCGTCACATTCCCCGATGAGGTCCGCAAATACGCACCCGATGCAGCGGACATCCGGCTGAGCGATGCGATGAAGACTGACGAAACAAAACAAGCGCTGCTGCTCGCCCGATCGTCAGACGTTGTCATCGTTGCGGCATACGTGAAGATCGTTCTCAGCAGCGGCACGGTTGATCTTCCCGCCGCCCACGCCGCGTTCCTTCGGGAACTCGTGCAATCGAATCCAAACGTCGTGCTTGTCTCCTTCGGCAATCCTTACATCGGCGGATCAGTGCCCGAGATTCCCACGTACATCTGCGCATACGACAACGCCAGGGCGCTTCAGGAAGCCACAGCGGAATCCCTGTTCGGGAATGGACATTTCAAGGGAACGCTTCCCGTCACAGTTTCGT
>DATJQB010000410.1:0-8155 GCA_035506075.1 Bacteroidota bacterium
TCGACGTTGTAGGAGAAGGAATCAGTTCCTTCGTTGAGAGCGTAGGTGATTGTTTCACCCCCGACTTCTGCCGCCACCTTCTGGTAGTACCACCACGATTGCGCCGGCGAAAGAACTTTTTCTCCAGGGCCAAGGTAACAGTGGACAATCTGTTTCAGCATGTCCTCGCTTCCCTCGCTCAGAAGTATCTGCGGTTCAGGCACTCCAAGCTCGGCGGCGAGACGCTCAGAGAGTGCGCTTTTCACTCCCCGCGTGAACTCACGCGAATAGACGCTGAGTTCCTCAATGCCAAGCGTCCGAAGCGCGTCGAAACATTTCGGCGACGGCCCGTAGAGGTTTTCGTTTCGGTCGAGGTAAGTGATATGAGACATGTGACTGTCGTAGTCGTTTAGTGTTCCGGGAAACAGCATGACCGATGTTATTCTACAACCCAGGGCTCGAGGAGGTTTTCCCCCACTCCCTGAATGAACCGCGAAGGCTTCGTCAGTATCAGTCCGCTCTCGCGGTCGTACACATTCATCGGATACGTGATGATCAGGTTGTCCTTCGCCCTTGTGCAGGCGACGTACATCAGCCGACGTTCTTCTTCAATTTCATCGTCGCTCGCGACTGCGCGCATCGTCGGGAAGCGGCCTTCGAGCGCGTAGATGATAAACACAGTGTTCCATTCCAGACCTTTTGCACTGTGGATCGTTGAGAGTGTCAGGAATTCCTCCTCGGGGCCCGGCGACTCGACGTCAACGACGCTTTCATTCGGCGGCTCCAGGGCAAGGTCCGTCAACAGCGCATCGACTTCTTTGTACCGTTCGGTGATATTCTGGAACATGTCGAGATCTTTCTTGCGCTTCTGATGGTCGTCGTACCGGCTTCTCAGGATCGGTTCGTAGTATTGGAGAACCTGGAACGTTTTTTCAGCCGGCGGCAAGGTGGGCGGCGCAGCGCGCTTGAGCAGCTCGAACAGTTTCTGAATGTTTTCTGAGTAGTCGTTGAACTGCATCCAGAATCGCGTGGTCGGAAGATGTTCATCCCCGTCCCGCCCGGGGGTGACGCGCCGTTTCAGAATGTCATCGATAACCCGTTCCGCCGTGCGCGGACCGACTCCCTCGATAAGAAGAAGGATCCGGTTCCAAGAAACAACGTCGCGCGGGTTTTCGAGCACCCTGAGGTAGGCGACGACATCCTTAATGTGCGAAGTCTCGACGAACTTGAAGCCCCCGTATTTCACGAACGGAATGTTCGCTTTCGTCAACTCGATTTCGAGATCGAACGAGAGGAAGGACGACCGGAACAGGACAGCCATTTCTTCGAGAGGGACCCCCTGCTCGCGCAACTCCAGGATCTTCTGCACAACAAAACGCGATTGCATGTTCTCGTTCTCAGTCGAGACAAGCTGAGGGAGTCCTCCTCCGGAACGTCTCGTATAGAGTTCCTTGTAGTACATCTCGTCCTTTATTCTTTATCGAGGAGCTATTATTGAACAATCGCCATCGGCTATTAGCTGCAAAGCCGTCAAGGGATCGGCGGTGAGCCCTTGGTTTCTGGCGAAGTGGAATCTGCCAATCGTGTTGAATTTTGCAATGCCGTTCTGGACGGTTTAAACCGTTCGCCAGAAGTTTGCAATTTTGAACACCCTCATGTCACAATCACCACCCGGACACAAAACCCGGACGCCCCCAGATCCGAGCACCGCAGGTCCTCGTCACCGCCAAACAACGCGCAGGATCAGCGAAAGAGACAAAGGGTCTGCGCTCTGGATTCCAAGCGCTGCATTCCCTCTTCTCCTACCCTTCCCCCATTCCTCGCTTCAATATCTCATTCGCGAGGTTCAGTATCGGTTGAGTACTCCGGAAATTCTCCTCGAGCTTGATGACCTTGCAGTCGGCATACTCGTCAGGAAACGAAATAATATTGCGGATTGTCGAGCCCCGGAACGAATAAATACACTGCGCATCATCCCCTACGACCATGACGTTCCTGTGTTTGAAGGCAAGAAGCCGGACAAGCTCGGACTGTACCCGGTTTGTATCCTGGTATTCGTCCACCATAATATATTTATACTTTTCCGACAGCACGGACCTGATCGACTCGTCCTGCTTCAGAAGCAGCGCGAAGTTCACGAGCAAATCGTCATAATCCATGAGGTTATGCTGCCGCTTGTACTGAACATAGTCGTTGTGAAGCGTCTGAATGTCCCCCTCGATCTCAAGGTACTGCGGATAATCGAGAGCCAGAAGCTCCCTGACCGGCGTCATGGTATTGATCGATCTGCTGTAAAGATCAAAGAGTGTTTCCTTCCTGGGAAATCGCTTCTCCCGCGTATCGAACTTGAGCCGGGTCCTGAGCAGATTGACAACATCCTCTGCATCGCCCTGGTCAAGGATCGTGAAATTCATTTCATAGCCGAGCCTGGAAGCGTACCGACGAAGCACGCTGTTTGCGAAAGAGTGGAACGTGCCGCCGGATATTTGCTCGCACCGGCTGTCGAGGAGAATCGATGCGCGGCGGAGCATATCTTGTGCGGCCTTGCGCGTAAACGTCAGCAGCAGGATATGGTCAGGCTTGACGCCAAGCTCGACGAGGTATGCGACACGATAGACAATCGTTCGCGTCTTTCCTGTTCCCGCACCGGCGATAATCAAATGCGGTCCGTCAACAGACGTCACCGCCTCGTACTGTGCAGTGTTCAGTTCTTTCTTATAATCGATCCTGAACCGCTGCGGGTGAACGAGATGAAGTGTATCAGAGGGAAGTTGCTTGAGCGTGAATTTCTTCATTCCAAACGTGCTGTGTTATTGTTGAGAAGATACTGCAAAAATTGCCAAAAGTGAAATTGGCTTGCTTGAGTTTCCAGCAATAAAGACGTAGCTTGACCACAGATTTTTTTTCTGAACGCACCACGTACCGTACTTCCATTTCACGAACAGACTAATGCGGTCATCGGCTCGCCGATCCGTACACCAATCCTATGAATATCCTCGTCCTTAATTGCGGAAGCTCGTCGCTCAAATTCCAGATCATCGAGACCGACCTCGAGATCATTGAAAAGAATGCAGACGTGCAGAAGGCCAAAGGTCTCGTCGAACGCATCGGCGGACAATCTCTCATCAATTTTCAGGCGACAGGTCGCCCCGCGCTGAAACAGGCGGTCGCGCTGCGCGATCATCGCGCCGCCCTCGACTACGTCATCCGGTGGATCATTTCATCGGAATCGCAGGTCCCGGGCATCCACTCGCTCGCCGATATCCACGCGGTCGGTCACCGCGTTGTGCACGGAGCGGAAAAGTTCACCCGCTCAGTGGTCATCGACGATGCCGTCATCCGCGGCATCGAGGATTGCATCGAACTGGCACCGCTTCACAACCCGGCCAACCTCAAGGGTATTGCAGCCGCCCGTGATGTGATGGGTCCGGGTGTGCCGCAGGTCGCTGTCTTCGACACCGGATTCCATTCGACGATGCCGGAAACGTCGTACCTGTACGCCATTCCGTACCAACTTTACCGTCGTCACAAAATCCGCCGGTACGGGTTCCATGGCACATCGCACCGCTATGTCGCCTACCGCTACCGCCAGCTGACGGGCAAGGATCTCGAAAACACAAACATCATCACCATTCATCTTGGGAACGGCTGCTCCGCCTGCGCGATCAAAGCCGGCCAATCCATCAACACCTCGATGGGACTCACTCCCCTCGAGGGGCTTGTCATGGGCACCCGCGGGGGCGACCTCGATCCATCCGTGATCGAATTCCTCGCGCACAAGGAAGCAATGTCACTGAACGAAATCGACGCGCTCCTGAACAAGCAATCGGGATTGCTCGGCCTGTCCGGACTCACGAACGATATGCGGGATCTGCTTGCCGAGGAGCATGAGCACCAGGATCGCCGCGCGAAACTCGCCATCGACATTTTCTGCCTGCGGGTGAAGAAATATATCGGCGCCTATCTTGCAGAGATGGGCGGCGCGGATGCAATCGTGTTCACGGGAGGTATCGGCGAGAACTCGGCGCCTATCCGGCAGCGCATCTGCTCCGGACTCGAGTGGCTCGGCATTGATCTCGACAATGATGTGAACAATACACTCTTCGGCGGAAAAGAAGGCGAAACAGGCACGAAGAGGAGCAAAGTCAAAGTCTTCGTCATCCCCACCAACGAGGAACTGCTTATTGCACGCGACACCGTGCGGAGTGTCAAGAACGCTCCGAGACGATGGTAGATCCCGTCTCGTGAACCGCAACAGTTATCCGAGAGCACGGAACGGCAGACAGCCTGTTCCGTGTTTTCATTTGGGGGAGGCCGGGAACAACTCCCCGACACGATCGACGACGAACCATGCTGAAAGGTAATCGACGATGAGCAGGAAACAACCGACTGTGACGCTCTATATCAAGAATATGGTGTGCGACCGATGCATCAGGGTCGTACGCGACGAGCTCACGAAGATGACGCTCGACGTCAGAAGCGTCGTGCTCGGCGAAGTCGTGCTGGGAGGCTCCATGACGGACCTCACCACGAAGGAAATCAGGTCCGTGCTCGATCGCAACGGATTCGAGCTCATAGAAGATCGTAAGGCGAAAACCATTGAACAAACGAAACTCGCGATACTGAAGTACGTGAGGGGCGATCATGAGGCTGCGCCGAAACAGCGGAAGCTTTCAGAGTATCTGAGCAGAGAAGTCGGACTCGACTATCATCACCTCAGCTCGCTGTTCTCCTCCGTCGAGAACGTGACCATTGAACAGTTTGTCATTCTCCAACGCATCGAGCTTGTCAAGGAGCTCCTGAAGTACGGCGAACTGACGCTGAGCGAGATTGCTTACAAGCTCGGCTACAGCAGCGTGCAGCATCTTTCGAATCAGTTCAAATCGATCACTGGTTTTACTGCAACCGACTTCCGCTCTCAGACCAGCCAACTGCGACAACCGATCGACCGGGTCAGGCCAACCGGAAAGTAGCACGCGGATAACACTGATGGGACTGATCAACACCGATCAGATCAGTGACGATGTGTGTCTTTCCACTTCTGCTTCTCAGGTCCCACTCCCTTAACTGTAACATTTTCACGGAAGAGTGTAACGCTCCTCCGGCGGAATTACTGCATCTTATAAGAGCAAACGAACAGGCTCAAGCCGGAATCTCAAGGAGGAATGAATGAAGACTCAAAACCTGACTATCGAAGGTATGTCGTGCAACCACTGCGTCATGCACGTGACAAAAGAGCTCGGAAAACTGAAAGGACTGACGATTGAAACTGTGGAGATCGGAAAAGCCCGCGTGCAGGTCGATGAATCCATGATCAACGCAGACCAGATTTCCAAAGCTGTGCAAGATGCCGGCTACAAGCTTGTCGCGATCCAGGGCTGAGCGTAAATCAGACGCCGGGGGCGCAATGAAAACCAGGGCGCATTCCATAATTCAAGCTCTGCGATTGTTGGCGCTCTTTCCGATGTAAACAATGAATCTCTATGAACCAGATTCAAACCATCACTCTGCCGGTTGAAGGGATGACGTGTGCAAGCTGCGTCGCCCGCGTCGAAAAAGTACTGGCGAACGCTGACGGCGTTACCGGCGCTGCAGTCAATCTCGCGTCCGAAAAGGTAACGCTCACGATTGACCCGTCAAAGGCCGACCTGATACGACTCGCTGCCCTCATCGAGGATGCCGGCTACAAACTCCTCCTCCCAGCAACAGAGTCAACGCAGGCGCTGTCTGCTTCCCCGGTCACGTCGGTCGAGAATCATCAGGAGCGGCACTACCGCGAGCTGAAATCGGATTTCATTCTCAGTGCTGCGTTGACGATACCTGTCATGATCGTAAGCATGATCAGCATGACGGACTGGTTCATGGGTTGGTCCCCCCTATCGATGGACGAGATCAACAAGCTCCTGTTCATTGCGAGCTCAGTTGTTGTTCTCTTCCCCGGCCGTCGGTTCTTTGAATCCGCATGGAGGCTTGCGCGGCATTTCTCGGCCGATATGAACACGCTCGTCGCGGTCGGCACTGGTACGGCGTACCTCTTCAGCTCTCTCGTTGTTCTTTTTCCGCAGTGGTTTCCCGATGCCTCCGCCAGGAACACACTCTACTTTGACACCGCCGCAACAATCACAACACTCATCCTGATGGGGCGGCTGCTTGAGGCGAAGGCGAAGCGGCGAACGACCGATGCAATCCAGAACCTGCTCACGCTTCAGCCGAAGACCGCACGCGTGCGTCGCAACGGAAATGAACTGGACGTTCCACTCGGCGGACTTGTCGTGAACGACATCGTAATCGTCCGACCCGGGGAACTGATCCCGGTCGACGGTATCGTCACGACTGGATCGAGTTCTGTCGATGAATCGCTCGTCACCGGTGAAAGCCTGCCGGTGGAAAAACTGGCCGGGCAGGGAGTTATTGGCGGGACTTTGAACAAGAACGGAAGCCTGGAATTTCGTGCCACCGCCGTCGGGAACAACACCGTACTTGCGAACATTGTCAGGCTCGTCGAGGAAGCTCAGGGATCTAAAGCACCCATTCAGGCCCTGGCGGACAAAGTCGCATCTGTTTTCGTTCCGGTCGTCATCGCGATTGCGCTCCTCACTTTCGTGCTCTGGTTGCTGATAGGAGGAATTCCCTTCACGTCTGCGATGATCAACTTCATCGCTGTCATGGTCATTGCCTGTCCCTGTGCCCTGGGACTCGCGACACCGACGGCGATCATGGTCGGAACCGGAGTCGGCGCCTCGCATGGAATTCTCATCAGGAACGCCATAAGCCTGGAGCGCGCGGAAACGATTCACACGATCGTGCTGGACAAGACCGGCACAATCACAGAGGGGAAACCATCTGTGACAGATTTCGAAGTGTTGAACGGTTTCGAGAAATCGATCGTCATTGGTCACGTCGCGTCACTCGAGAAGAAATCAGAGCATCCGCTCGGCGCAGCTGTCGTCAGTTATGCCACTCTCAACGGAGTCGAAACGCGACCAGTGCAGGAGTTCGTGGCAATCGCGGGACTCGGACTTACGGGAACAATCGACGGAGAATCGATCATCATCGGCAACATGCAGATGATGGAGAGATCCGGAATCGGAATCGCGGATGCGCGTGGGGCAATCGATCGGCTCTCAACGGAAGGCAAGACACCGGTGCTCGCTGCACTGGGAGGGCGGCTGTGCGCGGTCATCGGAATTGCCGATACGATCAAACCTGGAACGAAGAACGCTGTTGCGGAGCTTCTGCGAATGGGGTTCGAGGTCGTCATGATGACCGGCGACAATGAGCGGACTGCCCGCGCGATCGGCATCGCTGCAGGCATTGAGAACATTGTTGCGGGAGTCTTGCCGCAGCAAAAAGCGGAACACATCAAACGACTGCAATCAGGCGGGAACGTCGTTGCAATGGTGGGTGACGGAATCAACGACTCGCCTGCTCTTGCTCAGGCGGATGTGAGCATCGCCATGGGGAGCGGAACTGATGTTGCAATGGAGACAGCCGATATCACGCTCATGCACAGCGATTTGAAGGGGGTCGTCGATGCGATCAGGCTTTCAAAAAGGACTCTCCTGGGCATCAGGCAGAACCTTTTCTGGGCCTTCATTTATAACATCATCGGCATTCCGATCGCTGCGCTCGGGCTTCTGAATCCGATGGTTGCGGCAGCAGCGATGGCCATGAGCTCCGTGAGCGTAGTGTCGAATTCGCTCCGCTTGCGACGGTTTAAGCTCTAGACGACACATTTGCGATGAGCAATCATCTCCCAGCGACCGCCAAAAGGCTAGTGGGACTAACGAAGTGGGTCGAGGGGTAAGCGGTCAACTATCAACAATGCTTCAAGGTGTAGAATTTTGCAAGCCCCCGGCATACCGTTTAAACCGTCCATCTGGATGGCGTGAACCCCTAAACTCAATCCCGGGCCAAATTAAAGGGTTTACGATCTGCGTGGAGCGTCCTACTCACTACTTTCTCCTTGCAACCCCCGGCATACCGTTTAAACCGTCCATCGGTATTGAATGAACCCTTAAGCTCAGTCCCGGGCCAAATTAGAGGATTTACGATCTGCGTGGCGCATCCTGACCACTACTTTCTCTTTGCAACCCCTAGCATACCGTTTAAACCGTCCATCTGGATGGCGTGAACCCCTAAACTCAATCCCGGGCCAAATTAAAGGGTTTACGAT
>DATJQB010000411.1:0-30256 GCA_035506075.1 Bacteroidota bacterium
CGACGGCATCCGAAAGCCAGCGCAGTTCCACCGGGATCGTATTGCGGCTGCTGTCGAGCATGCTGGTGGACATCACGGCAGACTCCCGCTGCACGGCATCCGAGAAGGTGAGAAGAAATTTCGGTTGGAGATCGATCTCTTTGGCACTGTCAGTAATCGAACATGCGGCAATCCTCGGACCCAGCGTATCCCTTGAATCCGCTCCAGTGAACGGGAGACGATTGGCGGTGGCGTTGATCGGCAGTCCATTCACACCCTTAAGATCACGCACCTCTGTTCTATAGGCGTTGTTCGTCCGCTGCAGTTCGGTGACGAGGACGACAGATGTGATCTTTGGAAAGATCGGACACACAGAGAGCACCGCGATCGATTTCTGACTCAGAGTGTCGGTGATCTGAAAATTCCAGGGACCAAGGCCGCTTGTGTCAATCGGCGAGGAGAATTCAAGCACAACGTGACGGGGGCCGGTGCTTGCGGCCTTAGTCAGCCTCACAGCCGTCGTGTCATCTTTCGAAAGACGCATCCAGATTCCCGCCGAGAGCGTGTCGCTAGGCGTCAGAACGATCTCGCCGGGCTGGACTGCAAACTCATCGGTTTCCGGATCATAGAGAAGGTTCCGGTACTCATCCCGAACAGCGATCACGCGGTACGCGCCGAACGTGAGATGTTGCAGAAGAAACCCGCCGTCCTTCCCGGATTGCGTAACGTAGTCCGGCTTCGTCTTTCGCGGGTCCAGCGTGTCAGCTTGAAGGCTGTCGAGTTTGTACGCGAAGATGAGGACTCCCTGGGGTGAATCAGTTTCCCTGGCTGTGAAGATCTTTCCGGAAATGGCCCCATGGTCGATGTCCTCCCCTGTGGTGAACGCAAGCGCATAGGATTGGGCCATCTTGTTGTGATTGTTCAGATCGGCGACATCGGTACCGATCGTGACGACGTAGGTCGTACTCCGTCGCAGCGATCCCGAGAACCTGATCTCAACTTCGCGTCCGGACCAATCGAAGTCCAGCTGTCCCAGCGAAGGCGAAACAAAAACCGCGCTTTCAACAGTCCTGTGGTCGACATACTTGCTGAACTCCACGGTGATACTCTTGCCGTTGAATCGCGTGGTGTAGTTGGGGGGATTTGTCGAAACAATCATGGGGGGTTCGGTGTCGATCGGACCTCCCTCCGGTGCACGCTGTCCCGCACAGGAGATCAATAAAATCGAAGCAAGGAGAGAATAGAGAGAGGACCGCATCGGCTCTGTGTAGTTCTGTCGTCGAATTGTCGATGGAATATAATGAAACGTGCGGGGAGAAAAAAGGCCGGGGACCAAATGGACGCCTGACAGGGCGAGATGCGTTGCAGAGCGATGTGCCTGCCTGGGAAGAATCAAACCTCAGGGGGTCACAGGATCTGGTTTGAGCAAAGCACGTATGAAAGTTGGGGCAGCATGTGGCGCCCCATACCTCGGACTAACCAGGCGACGAAGCGTTCTTTGCAGCTTCCCTTCTCAATTTCCTGTACGACCTTACGGCTTTCTGATGTTCGGAGAAATTCCGGGAGAAAATGTGTCCCCCTGTCCCGTCAGCTACAAAATAGAGATACGAATGTTTTTCCGGATACAGGGCGGCCAGGATGGATTTCCGGCCGGGATTGTTGATGGGCCCTGGCGGCAAGCCGGAATAAAGATACGTGTTGTACGGCGAGTCGATCCGCAAATCGGCATACGTCAGGCGCCGCTTGCCTTCAGGAAGTGCATATTGAACCGTCGGGTCGGCTTCCAAGCGCATTCTCATCTTCAGGCGGTTCAGGTACACACCGGCAATGATCGGCCGCTCGATGTCAAGTACAGCCTCCCCCTCCACGATGGATGCAAGCGTCAATACCTCGGGCAACGAACGCCCCAACTCCGCCTGACGGCGCTGCAGCGTGTCGTTGTAGAATCTCCGGAATTCCCCAACCATCCTCTCAATCACTTCCTCCTCACTCACCTGCCACAGGAATTTGTACGTGTCAGGCATGAGGTAGCCTTCAATAGAGGGAGCGTCGATGCCCAGTTCTTTTCGAAAGGCCCCATTGTCACAGAGAGTAATGAACCGCTGCGTATCCGTCCCGAGGTACTTGCCGCACTGCAATGCGATTCGCTCCGTCCTCCAACCTTCCGGGATCGGCACATTGATGAGGATGCGGGACTTCCCTTCGGCAAGGTCGCTCAGGATCGCAAGGTTCGAGAGTCCGCGTGGGAAAAGGTATTTGCCGACCTTAAGTGTTTTTGTCCGACCAAGCAGCCGACCTGCGACACTCAAGGTCCATCGAACACGCAGAACGCCGGACGACTCCAGTGAGTCGAGTACAGTTTTGAATGAAGCACCGCGGGGCACGATGACGGTCCGGATGGATGAGAGCTCAGTCGTGTTTGAGGCGAGAAAGACGGTGTAGATCATCCCGAAGAAGACGATCACCGCTGTCAATACCGCAATCTGAACCGGCCGACTGCGAAACGCGCTCGCTATGGGTTGCCTGTTCGCCAGCGTATCACCGTTTCGGTTTTTTCTTTTGATCGTGCATATAGACGCGCTCAACACTGCGCGCTTCGTCGATAATGCGCTCAAAAAGCCGCCGCACAGCGGCAGATGAAAGCGGTCCCTTGTTGCACGCAGTCACGTTCCTCATCACTTCCTCCTCGCGTTCAGGCGAGTAAGCGTCCAGCCCGAGCTTGATCTTGATCTTGCCGATCTCCGTGGCGCACATGGTGCGTTCATTCAGCAGCTTCACAAGCTGCAGGTCGAGGTCATCAATTCTCTTTCGCCAGTCTTCAAGCTCATTCATACAGTGTTCCATTACGATGGACGAAGTGAACGAAGGAAGTCCGCCGCAGACTGCACCGCCTGCTGTGCGGACGACGCCTTTCCAAGCACATTGATCAGGGAAGATCCGACGACAGCCCCGTCGGCATGCTGCCAGATACGGGCAACATGTTCCGGCTTCGAGATCCCGAATCCCACGACGAAGGGCTTGTGCGTGTTGTTGCGGACGCGTTGAAGAAACTCATCGAGCCCTCCATCCGCTCCAAGCTCGGTTCTCGCACCGGTGACGCCGGTGACAGACACGCAGTATGAAAAATCCGTTGAATGGCCATCAATCTCTGCGATCCGTTTGTCGTTTGTGGTGGGAGCAATAAGAAAGACATTGCTGATCCCGTGGGCCCTGCTCTCACGCTCGAAGGCCGACGCTTCATCGGGCGGAAGATCGGGAATGATCAGGCCGTCCACGCCGGCGGATTCGCATGACGACAGAAACCGATCGACCCCCATGTGCAGAATCGGATTGACATAACCCATCAGGATGACCGGGAGCTCACTCGACGCGCGAAATTCGCTGACGAGGGAGAGGATCTTTTCGAGCGTGACACCGTTCCGCAGCGCAATTTCGGAGGAATGTTGAATCGTCGGCCCATCAGCGAGAGGATCCGAGAACGGAATTCCCACTTCGATAAGATCAGCCTCTGCCTCCTCCAAAGCACCCAGCAGCCCGAGTGTGATCCCCTGGAATGGATACTCGGGAGTGACATAGGGAATGAGGGCCTTTTGCCGCGAGTGCTTCAGACTCTCAAATTTCTTTCGAATTCTGTTCATGAACTGCGCCTCTCATCCTCATACCGGACCAACTCGTCCTACTCTGTATTGCGGAACAATGACTTCAGCTCGCTGAGCAACTCCATATTGAAACGTAAGACTTAGCTCGGAGATGCAGAACTCGCAAGGATTCACAAAGAGATCTTGCCTTGATCCTTTCCCATGTCTCCGCTGCTCATCGCTGGTTTTCGATGCCGCAGCAATGACCGCCACACGATCATCTCACATCTCCCCTCCCACCGACTTATCCGAGTGACAAGTTCGGCTCTGCGGTCAACTCGAGACTCGATGTTTGTCCTCTCATCATCCTGGCATATCCAACCATCGCAACCATCGCTCCGTTGTCGGTACAGAACTCGAACCTGGGAGTGAAAACGTTGAACCCGTTCGCCTCGGCAGTTTCCTTCATCCGTCTGCGAAGCTCCGAGTTGGCCGACACTCCGCCCGAGACGGTGATGGATCGGACCTTCTTCGTTTTTGCCGCGGCGATTGTCTTACTTACAAGGACATCAACGACAGCGGCCTGAAAACTTGCACACAAATCTGCTCTGAGTTTCTTCCGCTCTTCCGAGATGCCATCATCATCTGGAATCGGCTTGTAGCCCGACTTGCGCAGGTAGTAAAGAACAGAAGTCTTCAGTCCGCTAAAACTGAACTCGAGCGATCTCTCGGAGAGATACGGCCTCGGAAACGACACGAAGGAAGGATTACCTTCTTTCGCATACTTGTCCACAAGCGGTCCTCCCGGATACCCGATTCCCAGCATCTTCGCGACCTTGTCGAATGCCTCGCCGGCAGCGTCGTCCTTCGTCTCACCCAGGACCTCGATCTCAAACGGACCCCGGACAAGAACGAGCTGTGTGTGTCCCCCGGAAACTGTCAGATTGACGAATGGGAAATCAGGCTTTGGCTCCTCGATGAGGTTCGAGAAGATGTGGGCTTCCATATGGTTCACACCAACGAAGGGTTTCGCGAGGGCGAGCGCCATCGCCTTCCCAAAGCTCAGTCCAACCAGGATGGCTCCAATGAGCCCAGGACCATAGACTGCGGCCACCCCGTCGACATCGCTTTTTGAAGTGCCGGCTTTGGCCAGTGCTTCGTCGACCACTGGTATGATCCGTGCCTGATGAGCACGAGAAGCGAGTTCGGGGACAACACCGCCAAACTTGGAGTGAAACAGCTGTGTAGCAGTAACGTTTGATACAAGCCGCCCGTCCTTCACAACCGCCGCCGAAGTCTCATCACACGATGTTTCAATTCCCAGGATATTCAATTGTTTCCTGCCCGATCCTTTTTTGAGTGATCCAACTCTTGAGAGGCACCGCCTGCCGTTCAATCCTCATTGTTCGGGAAAAGCTGAATGTCGCCGGTCAAAGATGTTTTCCCGGATCACGCGTTTTGATAAAACTCTCGATTATGATAACCAAAAAAACAGGCTGGCGCAACCGGACCAGTTGCACGAGTCCGATGACGAACATAGCAGTTTAGTCTTGCCTCTCTTTCTTTTTCTCGCTATATTCATATATAATTTTGAACTACTGAGATGGAGCATAGCGATGGCAAGAGTTTGTGAAATCTGCGGCAAGAAACCGATGGCCGGCAATCATGTGAGTCATGCGCACAACCGTGCACCCCGGCGTTTCCTCCCGAACCTTCAGTCGGTTCGTGCGAAAGTCGACGGATCCGTTCGCCGAATGACGGTTTGCAGCAACTGCATCAAATCCGGCAAGGTCCAGAAGGCAGCCTGACGCGGGCACGTGATCGAACATAGATTGTGGTTGTACAAATCCCGCAGCTTCAGCGGGATTTTTTGTTCCGGGAGTAATGAACATCCACTAGAACGACGTGATGAAGCTAGCATTCTCTCCCCCAAATCAGTTGACGTTCCTCCGCATCCTGCTGACGCCGGTGTTCCTCGCATTTCTGTTTTCGGACAACCCCGTGCTTCGACAGATTTCTCCAGCGGTCTTTGTGATCGCGATGCTGACGGATTGGTACGATGGATGGGTCGCACGTCGATGGGGATACGTCACGCGCTGGGGAACCTTCCTCGATCCACTTGCCGACAAGCTCGTCACGTCCGCCGCCCTCATCGCATTCGTCTATCTCGACCTGGTTCCGACATGGACGGTGTGGGTGATTGTCATCAGGGATATCCTCATCACGTTCCTGCGTTCGTACGCGGAGCTGAAAGGAAAGCCCTTCGATACGTCGAGAATGGCAAAGACAAAGACGTTTCTTCAATTTGCGGTCATCTATTATATCCTCCTCGCATACATAGCACGCGACACGGAGTACTTCCGATCGCGCTATGCAGCGCTGCTGGACCAACTCCTTGAGCGGTCGCTGCTCTATCTTCTGATGACAGGGATTGCAGCAATCACCCTGCTCACCGGCGTCCTTTACGTGATTGAGAACTGGACGACTGTCCGAGAACTGTATGGCTCAACAGATCAACTCACCGAATCAGAGTAGTACCATTTCAGACTCTCCCTCTTCCAAACCAAAGGTGGGATTCCTCACCAAGGCGTTCGCGTCCGGATTGTTCTCCGGGTTCTCCCCGGTTGCATCAGGGACCGTCGGAAGTGCAGTCGGTCTTCTTTTCTACGCAATTCCGGGATTCGAACGATGGTACGTCATTCTGCCTGCCAGCCTCGTCGTGCTCGTTCTTGGGATCAAGGCGTCTGACGAAATGGAGAAGGTCTACGGCCACGATCCGGGAGAGGTAACGATTGATGAAGTGCTGGGGATGTGGATTTCGCTTTGCTTTCTGCCGAAGACGATACTCATAGCGGTCCTTGCGTTCTTCATCTTCCGCATTCTCGACATCGTCAAGCCGTACCCTGCGCGCCGGTTCGACAATCTCCATGGCGGCGCCGGCGTGATGCTCGATGACGTCGTCTCTGCAATCTACACCAACCTCCTGCTTCAACTGGCTGTGGGGCTCCACTTGATTTGAGCAATCCTATTCGAAACCACCTGCAACAGGCGTGATGAAAGCTGAAATCATTTCAATCGGCGACGAGCTCCTCATAGGCCAGGTCATCAACACGAACCAGGCGTTCATTGCGGAGAAACTGAACTCGATCGGCATTCCGGTCATCCGGATGACGACGGTAGGCGACGACGAGCCGACGATCCTCAGTGCGTTCGGTGAAGCGACCGACGACTGCGATTTTGTGCTCGTCACAGGAGGTCTCGGTCCGACACACGACGACATCACAAGAACCGCGCTCTGCAAATTCTTTTCCACCGATTTGGTGGTCAATGAAGAAGCACTCAGGCGGGTTCGGGGATTCTTCGAGCGACGTGGTATCGCACCAAGGAAAATCAATGAAGACCAGGCTCTCGTCCCCAAGTCCTGCCAGGTCGTTCAGAATGACCACGGCACCGCACCCGGGTTCTTATTCGAACGCGACGGCAGGTATCTGTTCGCGATGCCCGGAGTTCCGTTCGAGATGAAAGCGATGGTCGAGCGTTTTGTCCTGCCGTTCTTCGCGCCAAAAGCCTCAGACCTTGCCATCGTCCACAGCACCTTGAAGACGACAGGAATCGGCGAGTCGTTTCTCGCGGAGCAGATTGGGGACGTCGGATCGCTGTTCAGGCCGGAGGATGGTACGACGCTCGCATTTCTTCCGGGCCCAACCGGAACCCGGCTCCGGATCACGGTGCGTGCAGCAAACGCAGCGGCCGCGCAGGCCCAGGCTGACAAGGTGGAACAGGCAATCCGTGCGAGGGCCGGGAAATACATTTACGCAGGCGGTGACGAAGAACTCGAACACGTGGTCGGCAAGCTCCTCACGGAACTGCACTTGACGATCGCAATCGCTGAATCGTGCACAGGAGGTCTCATCTCTGACCGTGTCACGAACGTTTCCGGAAGCTCGCAATACTTCAACCGTTCGTACGTCACATACAGCAACGAATCGAAAACAGCCGATCTCGGCGTTCCCGCCGAACTGATTCGAAATCATGGAGCTGTCAGCCGCGAAGTTGCGGAGGCGATGGCCCTTGGTGCCAGGACAAGGTCGAAGGCTGATATTGGGATTTCCACGACGGGCATCGCGGGTCCGACGGGGGGTTCGGAAGAGAAGCCTGTCGGACTGGTCTGGATTGGCTATGCCGATCAGGCCGGAACGATGGCGATCAAATTCCATCTGGGCGATGAGCGCCGCAGGATCAAAGAACGCGCGGCACAGGCAGCACTCGAGCTTCTCCGACGCAAGCTTCTCAAGATCGAGCTACAATAGACCGATGTCCACAATCCGGGCGTTCATCGCACTTCCGCTTCCGAAAGAAATCCGCGACGAGTTTGCGGTGATCCAGAACCAACTGGTTGCCTCCGGTGCTGATGTCAAGTGGGAGCCATCCGACAAGTTTCATATTACGCTCAAGTTTCTCGGAGACATGGATTCATCGAAGCCGGCGATGCTCGCGAAGGAAATCCAGAATTCGATTGGCGGTTTCCATCGGTTTGATCTCACCTTCTTTACTGTCGGGGCATTCCCGAACGTTTTCAAACCGCGGGTTGTGTGGATCGGCACCCAACAGAACGAGCACGTGGTGCGGATTCAGGAAATCGTCGAGCAGGTTTGCAGTTCATTCGGATTCGTTCGTGAAGATCGGCCGTTTCACGCGCACGTGACTCTTGGCAGAGTGAAGGGAGTGCGCAATCTCGACCGCTTGACAGCCACACTAAAATCCAGTACTTTCAAGCCGTTGGTAGCCCGCTGCACGGAAGTGCACGTCATGCGTAGTGAGTTGAAACCATCCGGCTCAGTCTACACGCTCTTGAATTCAATTCCTCTTGCATCATAACCAGGAGTATCAATGTCCGAATCAGCGAACAAAGACGCACGTTTGCAGGCCCTCAAGATTGCAATCGACCAGATTGAAAAGCAGCACGGCAAGGGCGCCATCATGAAACTGACCGAAGGGCCGATCGCAAAGGTCGACGCCATCTCCACAGGCTCGATCTCACTCGATGCGGCGCTCGGTATCGGCGGCGTTCCGCGCGGGCGCGTCGTTGAGATTTTCGGACCGGAGTCGTCCGGAAAAACAACCATCTGCCTTCACCTCCTTGCAGAGGCACAGCGCACAGGGGGCGTGGGAGCCTTCATCGATACGGAACATGCTCTTGACATCGCTTACGCGAAGAAGCTTGGGGTCGATGTGAACAACCTCCTGCTTTCGCAGCCGGAGTTCGGCGAGCAGGCACTCGAGATCGTCGAGACGCTCGTGCGGAGCAATGCGCTCGACCTTATCATCATCGATTCGGTGGCTGCGCTGACGCCGCGAGCAGAAATCGAAGGAGAGATGGGAGATCCGTCGATGGGCGTTCAGGCGCGATTGATGTCTCAGGCGCTCAGAAAGCTTACCGCTGCCATCAGCAAGTCAAAAACAACCGTGATGTTCACGAACCAGCTCCGCCAGAAGATCGGTGTCATGTTCGGCAACCCTGAGACGACAACAGGAGGAAACGCGCTGAAATTCTACGCATCGGTCAGACTCGACGTACGGCGCATCGAAGCACTGAAAGACGGTCAGAGCATCATCGGCAACCGCACGCGCGTCAAGGTTGTCAAGAACAAGGTGGCTCCTCCCTTCAAAGAGGCGCAATTCGACATCCTTTATAATGAGGGGATCTCGAAGCTCGGCGATTTGATCGATACGGCAGTCGAACAGAACGTTATTGCGAAAAGCGGTTCATGGTTCTCGTACAAAGAGGAACGGATCGGACAGGGACGCGATTCGGTCAAGACGTTCCTGACAGAAAATGCTGCGATGGCGAAGGAGATCGACACGGTCGTCCGGCGAAAGTTGGGCCTCCTTCCGCCCGAAGCTGCACCGGCCGGGACCGCAAAAGCGGCACCCGCAGCCAAACCCGAGGCTCCGGCAAAACCCGAGCCGGCTCCGGCGGCCAAGAAGGGCAAGAACTGACGCGGGCAACCGCTCATGGTGATCACCGGCATTCGGAAACGACCGCGGGAGCGCAACCGCTACGAGGTCATGCTCGACGCAAAGCCCTCGCTGCAGGTCAGTGAAGTACTGCTCGCGAAGCGCGGCCTCTACACCGGGAAGACGATCGACGAAGAAACTTACAACACTCTGCTCATTGAAGATTCCCGGGAGCGGGCACACCAGCTGTCGGTGAACTTCATTTCGTACCGTCCCCGCAGCTCCAAGGAAGTATCGGACAAACTTTCGAGGAAAGGTTTCGGGGCCGAGATCATTCACGACGTGATGACCCGGCTGCGCGATCTCGGACTCCTCAACGACCTGGAATTCGCCAGAATGTTCGTACGGGACAAGCTGCGCGGTAAACCGATGGGACGGGCTCTCCTCAGGAGGAAACTCCTGGACAAGGGCATATCCTTCCAGGCAACCGACCTCGTGGTGCGGGAGTATGTCACGGATGAGAACGAGCTCGAAGCAGCAACGGAGCTCGCAGCCAGAAAGTACAAGACAAGCCGTGCTCGTTTCGACAAGCTCGCCCCGGCAATGAGGCAAAAGCGGCTCGCAGACTACCTTCTCAATCGCGGATTTTCTGCTGAAGTCGCATACAAGACCGCACGCTCCATCATTCGCTGACAACCGATGAAGCCAGCAACCCCAAGTCACCCCATCGTCAAGGTCGCAGTTCTCATCGGCGCGATTGCGCTCTCGGTCTGGATCGCCTCATTCTTTCCAGACCTCGTCCTCGCACTGATCCTGTCAGGACTTGCCGCGTTCATTCTCGGGCCGTTCGTTTCGGCTGTGGAGAGCAGGTTCGGCATGAAACGTGTCCCGGCGATCATAACGACATTTGTGACTGTCGGCGGAGCAATCGTCTACCTCCTCTCCCTTGTTCTCCCCATGCTGCTGGACCGGCTCATCGAGATCCACGGGCAGATTCAGAAATTCCCTTTCGAAGCGAAATTGCAGGAGCTTACAAAAGGGCTCGAGCACACGCTTCCATTCATCAACAGCACCGCGCTCGCGCAGACGATTCACACCGCAATTCAGAGTGCGGCCGACGAGGCGGGTTCTTTGATTCAAAAAGCCCTTGGAACGATCGTCACCCTCGTGATTGTCCCGTTCGTGACGTACTTCATTCTCGCCGACGGCCGGAAGGCGTACACAACACTCATCGAGCGGGTGCCAAACCGCTACTTCGAGATGACGCTGAACGTCGTCCAGAAGATCCGCCGCCAGCTCGTCGGTTATCTCAAAGGCTGGCTGCTCGATTCGATGATCATCGGGATGCTCAGCATCATCGGCCTGAGCATTCTCGGCGTGCAGTATTCGATCATCATTGGCGTGCTCGCAGGCATTGCGAACCTTGTACCGTACCTCGGCCCCGTCGTCGGAGCAAGCCTCGCCATCCTCGTTTCGCTGACGCAGGTGGGGAACTTCAGCATGGTCGGCCCCATCATCATCATGACGCTCCTGATCAGGATGGCGGACGACTTTGTCGTTCAACCGCTCTGTTTCGCGAAGTCTGTCGACATGCACCCGCTTACCGTCATCCTCCTTCTCCTCATCGGACACGAGATGATGGGCGTCGGGGGAATGCTCCTGGCCATACCGCTGGCAACGATCATCAAGGTGTCCGCGGTCGAGAGCTTCTGGGGATTGAAAAGCTACCGGATTACCGCATAACCGGGCGCCCTCCCCGGAAGGTTCAACATTGATTCTGCACCGACTTCATTCTCCCGCTCCGGGGACCTGAATCATGCTTGCCGATTCCAAGACACATCCAACGTTCCGGGTCGCCATGATTCTGGCAGCGCTTGTTGCTGCCTTCGCCCTTGCATCGCTGTTCCCCTCAATATCTGTCGCGCTGATCCTCGCCCTGCTCCTTGCGTTCATGCTTCGCCCGTTTGTCCGTTTCTTTGAAATTCATGTCGGAATCCGGCGGAGTTACTCCGTTGCCATCGTGCTTGTGCTTCTTACGATTTTCCTCATCCTCAACGCAGCCCAAGGCATCCCTGATATTCTCAATCATGTGCGGGGTCTCTATGCCGGTTTCCGCAACTTCCCTCTCGACACCAAGATCGATGAACTGACCCGCGACATCGCGCACAAACTCCCGTTCATCAACCCGCAAGCTGCATCAGTCAAAATCCGCGGGCTGATCGACGAAACGGTCAATTCGGTGGGTCAATCGGCGGCAGCGGCGGCCGGATCGGCATTCAGCTTTCTCATCATTCCATTCGTGACCTACTTTGCCCTCGCCGAGGGTGATCTCGCCGCCAAACGGCTGCTGGAACGTATCCCGAACAAATATTTCGAGATGACACTCAATGTCGTGAGCAAGATCCGGAAAGAACTTGTCGGTTATCTCCGCGGCTGGCTGCTCGATTCCTTCGTTGTCGGCATCCTGAACATCATTGGTTTCTATATGCTCGGTGTGCAATACGCCGTGCTGCTCGGCATCGTCGCCGGTGTCGCCAATCTCATTCCGTATGTCGGCCCATTTGTCGGCATCGTGCCGGCTTTTTTCATCGCCATCGCGCAGGCCGGCGATCTGAGCCTCCTTCCCCCCATCCTCATCATGACGTTCGTCGTACAGCTCTTCGACAATATCCTGATCCAACCGCTTTGCTTCGCCCAAACCGTCGACATGCATCCCCTTACCGTTATCGTCGTGCTTATCGTCGGCAATCAGTTGATGGGAGTACTTGGGATGCTTCTCGCCATTCCGCTTTATACTATTCTCAAAGTCACCGCAGTCGAAACGCACTGGGGACTCAAACAGTATCGCATCACAATGTGAGGAATCGCCATGGCCCGCGTGGTCATTGACATCGAAACGCTCGGCTACCCGTTCGAGTCGTTCGACGAAGTCCGCCGCGACTATCTTCTCAAGTTCGCCGAGAACGACGCAGAGCGCGAAGAAGCCATTCAGAAACTAAGTCTCTATCCAACAACAGCGCGGATTATCGCTATCGGCATGCTGAACCCGGACAGCAACCGCGGCAAGGTCATCTATCAGTCCGACGCGGACTCTGATTCAGTCTCCGAAGACGGAGGGACGCAGTTCATCTCATGCCCGGAAGAGGAGATGCTCATCGAGTTCTGGAACGACATCACGCGCTACGATCAGTTCATCACCTTCAATGGAAGAGGATTCGACTGCCCCTTCCTGCTCCTCCGCTCAACAATTCTCAACGTGAAGCCAAGCCGCAACCTGATGCCGTACCGCTATGATGCGAACGTGCACTGCGATTTGCTTGACCAACTGACATTCTACGGCGCCACGCGCAAGTTCAGTCTCGATTTCTACTGCAAGTCGTTCGGCATCGAGAGCCCGAAATCCCACGGGATCACCGGCCTCGACCTTGGCGGGCTGTTTGAGGAAAAACGGTACAGGGAGATCGCCGAGTACTGTCTCGGCGATGTACGAGCCACCGCAGAGTTGTTCAGGAGATGGGAACAGAATCTGAAGTTCTGAAGCGGTGCGTTGACTGCGAAGAGACAAGGCTCAAGGGCAACATGACCGATCGCCGGGAGCGAGCACACGCGACGATCAGCACTGCGGTGTTTCCCCGGTCTCCGAAGTTTCCGCAGTCCACGGCCAAAGCTCGTTTGCGATGCTCATTTCACGAACTTGTAGCCGGCAGTGTGGATGGTCAGCAGATGTTTGGGTTTGGAAGGCTGGTTCTCGATTTTTTTGCGGAGAGAGAGAATGTAGTTGTCAACCGTCCTCGTGGTCGGCATCGCCTCATACCCCCACACCTCGTCGAGGAGCTGGTTGCGGGAGATCACAACGCCCTCACGCTCCACGAAATACTTCAACAGCTGGAACTCCTTGGCGCTCAGGTCGAGTTTCTTCTTCCCCCTTGTCCCTTCCTGCTTCTTGAAATCCACGAACACGTCGCCAAACGCAGCCTCATTCAGTGTCGAGTGAAGTTCGGCCTGGCGCCTGAGAAGTGCTTTGACCCGTGCAAGAAGTTCTTTGAGGCTGAACGGTTTCGTCACATAGTCGTCGGCGCCTAATTCCAGCCCCATGACCTTGTCAATCTCTTCACCTTTCCCCGTGAGCATCAGAATCGGTGTCGCTATGCCTCCGGCTCGGAGCTGCCGGCAGATGTCAAATCCGTTCATCGACGGCAGCATGACATCAAGGATCATCAGATCGAACGTTCTGCGCTTCGCGAGTTTGAAGCCCTCCTCACCGTCGACCGCGCTCTCCACGTCAAAATGCTCCGCCTTCAGACTGTCGACGAGACCGCGCAGGATGGCCTTGTCATCTTCAACGATCAGGAGTCGTTTCATGTGAGGTCCCTTTGATTGGTCGTTCGAGCGGGAGTGTGATTGCGAACGTCGTCCCTTTTCCCTCAACGCTTGTGGCACAAATTGACCCGTGATGCGCATCGACGATATGCTTCACAACAGCGAGGCCCAGACCGGTCCCCCCGACCTGCCGCGTTTTCTCGTCCCTGACGCGGTAGAATTGATCGAAAATGTGCGGGAGCTCGTGCTCTGGGATTCCAATTCCCTTGTCAGCAACCGTGATCACGATCGCGTCCTTTCGACTCACAACCTCGAGCGAGACCTTTTTGATCGTCGTCGAGTACTTCAGTGCATTCGAGAGCAGATTGAGCAGCGCTTCCTCGAGTGCGTCCGCATCAGCCATCATCGTTGGGAGATTTTTGGGAATTTTTACTCGCAGTACCGCGTCGCGCGATACGAATTGATACCGGATTGCCCGTACCGTTCGCCCAACGACCTCGCGCACGTCGGTTTCCGAGAAATTGTATTCCTTCACCCCCCGTTCAATTTTCGCGAAATCCAGTATGTTTGTAATCAGACGGGAAAGCCGGTTACTCTCCCCTTCGATGATCCCGAGATATTCTTTCCTCTGCTTTGACGATCGCACGCGACCCGAACGGAGCATTTCCGCAAAAATTACAATCGAAGTCAACGGTGTGCGAAGCTCGTGCGACACGCTCGAAACAAAGAAGGATTTCAGAGCATTGAGTTCCTCGAGCCTCCGTCTCTCTTCCTGGGCCAGGATGATCTCCTCCTGCAGGATGAGTCTCTCCAGAAGTTCGGACGCCTGCGCAGCAAGGCTCTCCAGGAACATCAGTTCTTCCTCCTTGTACGAATCGCCGTGCCTTGGATTGAGCACAAGCGCAGCCAGCAGATCTCCGGATTGGGAAGTCACGGGAATGCAGGCCGACCAATGCTGGCCGGAGAGAAATTTTTCGCGGGCAGAATCGAGGGATGAGCCACCGCCGTCGGGCGCTCGCGATGAGTTCATCGTTCCCGAGATCTTGATCAGGTCCTCAAGCGATCGATCAACCTCGACGCTTGGCGGGGGAGCTACTCCGCAAAACGACCGGAGGATGAGTTGTGAACCGGTCTTCTCGTAGCACGCGATGCATTCCCCGGGAACGACCTCATGAGTTGCCTCCACGAGTTCACGGAAGAGCGAGGCCCGGTCGAGAGTCTTGCGTAACCTCCCCTCCGCACCGGCAAGAGCGCGACGGTAGTTCGCTCTTGCCGCAAAGAGCACTTCATCGACGATGTGCTGCAATCGCAGGCGGAGTGGATTCACAACCAGCCCGATGACAAGCGTGAGAGCCGCTATCAAAAGATACTGGCCAAAGACCGCCTCTCCAAGCGCCGACGTGAGGAGCAAAACCGTCAGGGCGTACCCGGCCAGGATGGCTGTCGAGAGAACTCCGTAAACGATTGTCCGGTTGATCAGGACTTCGATATCGAAGAGCTTGTATTTCAGGAGGGCAATCACAAATCCGACAGGCACGGCGAGGAACAATATTGTCGTAAACTCTTCGGGGATGAGATATTCCGCGAACAACACCTGCGGGAGAATCTGCAGCAGAAGGAAAGGAACAGCACCGATCGTGAGCCCCCAGAGAATCCAGTACATCTTCTTGCGCTCTTCGTCCGATGACGCATGGACTGTGGCACGCGCGAGATTGAACAATCCTCCCCCGATGAAGACGAACAAAGAGACATGGAACGCGTCAAAAAGGTGCTGGAACAATCTGAACGCGTCAGCCGATTGAGTCCAAAGCGCGGTGAGATGAGACCAGGCGAACGTCAACCCGAGAACACAGACAGCGAGAAGAAAAACCCACCAGAATTTTGAGATCCATCGGAAGCGTTCCCGGGGAAAGACAAGCGTGAAGTAGAAGAACGAGACGGCCACACCAAGGTAGACGATGAACCAGATTACGCGGGAAACCGCCGGCTCGAGAGAGCCCGGCTCAGCGAGACCCCACGTGATAAGCGTCGTCGTCCCGAATGTGATGAGCGCCCAGTGCAGGGCCCGCGCGGCAGGATCGCCGGGACGACTGAGAAGAATGAACATGCCGACCCCAAGCAGTGCGAATCCTACAAACAGACTGATGATGAGAAACCGCGGGAGAACGATAAACTCAGTCGGCTGATAGTATCGAATGAGTCTGACTGTACTGGGCACAGTCTTCTCGCCCCGTTTGACACCAATGGTCACTGTCGTACCAATGGGCGAAACGTCTGCCAGGTACTCTACCATTTCGGGTATCAGGACCTTTCTGCCGTTCCATTCCAGCAGCGTATCCCCTTTCTGGATTGTCCCGCAAGCCGACGAGTCGCGGACAGCGCTTATGACGATTGCCGATTTCCGTTCGTCGACGGAGAACGGGGCCGAGGAACGCCGTACGACATCTGGAATGTGCACCAGCGAGGCAAGGAGCAGAAATGCATCGAGCAGAAGGTACAAAGCGGTGCGAAGCGAGAGGTTCTTCATACACCGGTTCGGAATAGAGGTACTGGGTGCGGGGGGAATGCTCTGCCAGTGTACCAAGTTCAGCAAAGAGAATCAAGGGGTAGCCGACGCAGATGACACGCCCCGAATAGCAAGTCCGATTGGAGCAGCCGATTCAAACATCTTGAAATGACAAGGCCGCTTCCAGAAGGAGGCGGCCCCGGCATCCCTACAATACAGGTTTGATCAGAACTTGCCCAGTTCTTTCCAGATTCCGGCCGCAACGAGGAGCTTTGCAAGATCCCACCACGAAAAAATGAGAAAACCCGACCCAAAAGAGCTGTTCCAGTTGTGGAAGTAGAGTGCATTCAGCTGAACAGTACCGAGGAGAAATATCAGGACAAGCCCTGCTCCCATCGAAATCAGGCCCCAACCAAACACGAGACCAGCTTTCAAGGTTTTTCCATTCATGCGGGCAATCCACGAGGGCATCGTTGACAACATTGAGCCGATGACAAACGCGGCGACCGGGAAACCAAGCAAATATCCACCTGTCGGGCCAACGAGCCTTGCAAAACCGGTCAGGCCTCCGGCGAACACCGGCAAACCCAACGCACCCATGCAGAGATAAGCGCTCATACTGAGAAAGCCGTTTCGTCTCCCAAGCAATCCGCCGGCGAGCAGCACGAACAACGTCTGGAGCGTGAACGGAACAGGTTGGTGAGGAATTTCTATCTGAGCTCCGATCGCCGTGAGGATCGCGAATGTAAAGATCCAGAATGCCTGCGCCGCGACGCGTTCGCTTCTCAGCGCAACGATATGGGACAGTGAGATGGTTTTGATCTCCCGCATTGAATCGCTCCTCCTAATGATTGATCTGTTTGGAAAATACCCATTTGCGTTCCGAAATGCAACAGAGGCATGTTTGGTTTTCCACGTTTTTGAAGTACATTGACGAAGTCACGACATCATCGGAGCTACCATGAAAAAGATCCTTCTCTCACTTCTCCTGACAACCGCCGCGTTTTCCCAGAAGTCCCCGGTGTTTTTCCCCGGCGGCACATACGACACCAGCGTTGCCGCGCCTGAGTCGGTCCTTGGCTATCAGATCGGAGACCGATTCACCGACTACCAATCGCTGGGCGCCGTGTTCGAGAAGCTTGTCGCGACTTCGAACCGCATTCGACGCGTCGAGTACGGCGTGACAAACGAGCACAGGAAACTGCAAGCATTCATCATTGGTTCTCCTGTCGTTCTTGCGCGCCTCGATGAAATCCGGAAGGCAAATCTCCGGCTCACGGACCCGCGGTCAATCGGCTCCAGTCAGGAAGCGGAGAAAATTATCTCCGGCCTACCGGTCATCGTCTATCTTTCGTACGGGGTGCATGGGAGCGAGGCCTCATCCCCCGAGGCATCGATGGCAGTCGCCTACCAACTTTGTGCCGGTACTGACAGCCGCACACGCGCGATCCTGGAGAACAGCATCATTATCATCGACCCGAATGTCAATCCGGATGGTCATGAACGGTACGTGCAGTGGGTCAACTCCGTCCTCGGGGCAGCGCCAAATCTCAATCCTTCATCCCTGGAACACAGCGAACCGTGGCCTGGCGGCAGGACGAACCATTTCTTCTTTGACCTCAACCGCGATCTCTCCTGGCAGACCCAACAGGAAACGCGCGCCCGAGTCCAATTCTACCGTTCATGGATGCCTCATGTGCACGTTGATTACCATGAGATGGGATATTCCGGAACGTATTTCTTCTTTCCCGCAGCAGTTCCCTTTCACGAATCCCTTCCTCCCGAGGTCGTGAAGTGGGGAAAGATTTTCGGCAAGGGAAATGCCGATGCGTTCGACAAACTCGGTCTCCCGTACTACGTCGGCGAGGAGTTCGATATGTTCTATCCGGGGTATGGCGATTCATGGCCGACATTCAACGGGTCGATCGGGATGACATATGAACAGGCCGGTGGATCGCGCGCTGCGCTCGCAGTACGCAAACAGAACGGCCAGGTGCTCACACTGCGAGAACGGGCCCGCGACCATTTTGTCACGAGCATTGCCACACTCGAGACTGCAGTGAAGAATCGGAAAGAGAGAATCGATGATTTCTACAGGTACTGGGTCACAGCACCTGAGTCTGCAGGCCCCGTCAAGGGATATATTCTTAGCAACGCCGAAGATCCCGGCAGGTCGGCCGAGGTTGCTGCAATTCTGCTTCGCCAGGGAATTGAGGTCCATCAACTGCTGGAACCTGCAATACTCGAAACACAGCCCTACTACTCGAAGAAGTGGACTCGGGAGAAATTCGAAGCCGGGACGTTTTTCATTCCGACCAACCAACCGCAAGCGAGACTTGCGCGCGCGTTGCTCGAACCTGTGACAGCTGCGCGTGACACTTTCTTTTATGATATCTCTGCGTGGTCGCTGCCCGTTGCATCCGGACTGAAGGCCTGGACATCGCACTCTCCCCTGCCACCGGGGACCAGGCAGTTGCTTGCAGTGACCCTCCCGGCGGGATCCGTTGTTGGGGAGAAGAATGTCTATGCGTATCTGATACCCTGGGAACGACACAATGCGGGGCGCGTAGCTTGGCAGTTGCTGGAAAGAGGATATTCGTTGTCAGTGGCACATCGTCCGTTTGAGACACTTGGTAAGCATTTCGTCGCGGGCACAGTCATAGCTTTCACCGGAGCCAATCCGGAAACTTTGTCGTCAGATGTTGCTGCCCTTGCAAACGAGCTCGGTGTCGACGTGTATGCCACATCAACGGGGCTGACGGACAACGGGATCAGCCTCGGCTCGTCGCATGTAGAACCAATTCGAAAATCGAACATCGCGATCGCTGTCGGACCGCCGGTCAGTTCGGGAGATTATGGCGAGCTCTGGTTCCTGTTTGAGCAGGTGCTGCATATTCCATTTACAGGAATCCGCGCCACCGAACTTGCAGATGCAGATCTGACAAAGTTCAACGTGATCATTTTGCCGGACGGAGGGAATTACCAGTCTGTTTTCGACAGTGCCCGCGTCGACAAGTTAAAAAAGTGGGTCCAGGGGGGTGGGGTCCTCATCGGGATCGAAGGCGGCGCCCAGTTCTTGACGAAGTCCAAGTCCGGGATTTCGCAGGCAACGATACGATCGGAAAAGAAGGAAGATGAAAAGTCAAAGGAGGAAAAGGATCTCGAGAAATCCAGGAAGGAGATAGCGAAGAGGCAGACGCTGTTCGAGAAAGAGGAGAGTGATCGGCTCAGCGAGCTCCCTGGCACTATTTTTCGGGCTCTGGTTGATACGACGCATCCCGTCGGATTCGGTATGCCGAGAGAAGTTTACGTTTTCAAATCCAACTCTCCCACTCTGGAACTCAGTGAAACAGGGCACAATGTGGCCAGATTTGGCAAAGACTCAGTTCAAACGAGCGGATACGCCTCGAAAGAGAAAGCCCAGAAAATCTCAGAGGCGGGATTCATAGAGGACTTTCGGATTGGGCGAGGGAGAGCGGTGTTGTTCGCCGAGAACGTGACATTTCGGGGGTTCTGGACGGGCCTCGAGAAATTGCTGCTCAATGCAATTCTCTTCCTTCCGCAGACAGACTGAGAGCAATTCCGTGCCCGGCGGTGTCGATAATTTCGTTGACTGCGTTGCATTTTTTGGCTATCTTATGAGCCCAATACTTTTGTCATTGGGCTTTGTTTTTTTGTAATTCAGCCCCTCCTCATCGGCTAGCCAGCGTTTTCGAAGCAATTCGGTACGTGCTTGAATTGGGCCACGGGGAACTTGCGTGAGATTCGTTCTTTTTCTCCATTGGGGTGTAGCCAAGCGGTAAGGCAGCGGCCTTTGGAGCCGCCATTCCCAGGTTCGAATCCTGGCACCCCAGCGAGAATCCGGACGGAATGCGGGGTTGCCAACGTTCTCTGTTCATGTGAGTTAGTGAAAGAGCCGGTCGCTTTTTCATCGGGGAGACGAATAATTTCTCTGACCCATGTATGCGGTACTACGATGGGCCAGATCCGTTCCTTCATGTCGAATCGATATTGCAGGTCCGATAATGAGTGATCTCAAGATTTTTTCGGGCAGGGCAAACCGTCAGCTGGCGGAAAAAATCGCAAAAGCCGCCGGCATCCCGTTGGGCCGGATCGAGCTGAGGAATTTTAGCGACGGCGAAATTTGGGTCAAGTACACAGACAACATCCGCGGTGACGATGTTTTCATCGTCCAGTCGACCCAACCTCCTGCGGACAATCTGCTGGAGTTGCTGATTCTCATCGATGCGGCACGACGCGCATCGGCACGACGCATCACAGCCGTCATCCCGTATTTTGGGTATGCTCGGCAGGATCGCAAGGATCAGCCCCGGGTTTCGGTGACCGCAAAGCTCGTCGCCAACCTCATCACCGAGGCGGGCGCCGATCGGGTCATCACGATGGATCTGCACGCGGCACAGATTCAAGGTTTCTTTGACATCCCGCTGGATCATTTGTACGCGTCGGCAGTCTTCTCTGACTATTTCAGGAAGAAGAAGATCCCGAACCTCGCGGTGGTCTCCCCTGATGTGGGGAGCCTGAAGATGGCCCGGTCGTACGCGCGGCGTCTCGATGCGGAACTCGTCCTCATCGACAAACGTCGGCCGAAGGCAAATGAGGTTGAAGTGCTGAACATCATCGGGAACGCGAGCGGCAAGAACGTACTGATCGTCGATGATCTCATCGATACTGCGGGAACATTTGTCAATGCAGTCAAGGCGCTTCGCGAGAAGGGTGCGCAGGAAATCTACGGCGCCTGCACGCATCCGATCCTTTCAGGCAAGGCGATGGAACGCCTCCACAATTCGGAGGTCACATCGGTCGTCGTAACGGACAGCGTTCCGTTGAGAGCCGAATCGCCGAAGATAGAATTGCGGTCCGTTGCGAAGATTTTTGCGGAAGCCATCATTCGAACGCATAATAATCAGTCCATCAGCTCGTTGTTCGACGTCGACAAGGATAAGATTTAGTTTCGTATAACTGAGGAGAAGGTACAATGTCAGAAATAGCAGTAAACGCCGAGGTCCGGAAGGATCTTGGAAAAAAAGCCAAGACTCTGCTGAGAGTGGGCAAAGTTCCGGGGATCTACTATGGTCACGGACAAGGCAACATCCCGGTTGCAATTGAAGAGTTGATCTTGCAGCCGCTCTACAAGACTTCGGCGGCAAATGTCATCAATCTCACCCTTGACGATGGTTCGAAGCATACGTGCATCCTGCGCGATGTGCAGTTCGATCCCGTGACAGACCGACCGGTGCATTTCGATCTGTTCGGCTTGAACGAGAACGAAGAGCTGACGATTGAAGTGCCCGTCAGCGTGACCGGCACACCGCAGGGCGTTCGCGACGGCGGCATCCTTCAGCATGTGCTGCACCGTCTGCGCATCTCCTGCCTTCCGAAGAACATTCCGGATCGTATCGAGCTGAACGTCGAGACGCTTGAGATCAACAAGTCAATTCACGTGCGGGATCTTTCGATCCCCAACGTGAAAGTGCTCGAGAACGAGAGCAGCACGGTCGTGGCGGTTGTTCCTCCGACGGTCTTGAAGGAAGCGGAAGCGGCTCCGGGTGCAGTCACAGCGGAAGCAGCACCGGCAGAACCGGAAGTGATCGCCAAAGGCAAGAAGCCCGAAGAGGGAGCGGAAGAAGGAGCAAAGGAAGGTGCAGCTGCAAAGGCACCTGCGGCAGGCGCCAAGGCTCCGGCGGCCGAGAAGAAGTAGCATCGACCGGTGCGTTGACCTATGTTCGCTCTTGTTGGACTCGGCAATCCCGAGCGCCGGTACACCGGCACAAGGCACAACATCGGGTTCGAAGTTGCGGACAATCTCGCGATCCGGCTTCATTGCTCTTTCAGAGAAGGCCGCGGCGAGTTCATGTTCGCCAGAGGTTCGGCGTCAGATGTTGATCTGCTGATTGTGAAGCCGCTGACGTACATGAACGAGAGCGGGATTGCCGTCAGCGAGATCCAGGAGCAGTTCGAGCTGCAAGCGGACCACATTCTCGTCGTCTGCGACGACTTTCAGCTTCCACTCGGCCAGCTTCGGCTCAGACTCCGGGGAAGCGACGGCGGTCACAACGGATTGTATTCGATCATCTATCAGCTTCAGACGGACGAGTTTCCCCGGCTTCGATGCGGGATCGGCTCTTCGTCCATGCCTGTTGACAAGAACAGGATGGCGGATTTCGTCCTCGATACGTTCACGGCTGATGAGCGACCAACGGTCGAGACCATGATCAGGAACGCAGCCGAGGCTTGTCTCATTGCGGCCACAGAAGGTATGACGCCGGCGATGAACAGGTTCAACACCAGGCAACAATCTGAAAACGATTCACCAGCTTCATCATAACCAACCCTGCTCCGGCTTACGCAGTTGAAACAGCCGGGGCCATTGTTCACTCAGTCCAAAGGGACAAGCATCATGTCTGACACAAAACGGGTCTACGAAACGACCTTCATTGTCAACGCTTCCCTCGACGATCACCAGATCGATGCGGTGATTGAAAAGGTGAAGGATCTGATCGTCAAGAACGGCGGAGAAATCCGCGAGTTCGTCAAATGGGGTCGCAAACGCTTCGCGTATCCCATCAAGAAGAAAAACAACGGATTCTACGTCGTCATCGAGTTCAGCGCCCCCGGTGACGTCATCGCAAAACTCGAACGGCACTATTTCCTCGATGAGAATATCCTCCGCTACCTGAGCCTCGTGCTCGACAAGCGAGCGCTCAAGGCCCGGACTGCCGCCGCACTCTTGGCAGCCGAGACGCCAACGGAGACGAAGACCGAAGAAGCTGCCAAACCTGCTCCGGCAGAAGCAGCACCGGCTCAACCGGCGGCAACTACGCCCGCCTGAGCAACCTGACAGGCCAGCACCTAACTCATCGAACTCAGGAAATATCTCTAAGGAACTTCAACAATGGCATACACACGAAACTCAAGCAGCCGTCAGGGCGATCGCCGTGGTTCTTCACAGCGGGGTTCTTCAGGACAGGTGAGGAAGAAACGCACCTGCCGCTTTTGCGACAACAAGGAAGATTTTGTCGATTACAAGGCCGAAAAGAAACTTCAACGCTTCGTGTCTGAGCAGGGCCGTATCATACCGAAACGCATCACCGGTACTTGTGCCCGGCACCAGAGGATGCTCGTGACAGCAATCAAGAGGGCACGTCATCTCGCCCTCCTCCCCTTTGTCTCCGATGCAGTGAAGTAATCACAAACATTTTGAGCCTCTATTCGATCGAAGGAGTTTGACAATGAAAGTAATCTTGCGGCAGGAATTTGACCAGCTCGGGCACATCGGCGACGTCATCGAGGTGAAGGAAGGATACGCGCGGAACTACCTCATCCCGCGGAACATCGCATACCTGGCCACGGCGAGCAGCATTCAACAGCTGGAGGAAGAAAAGAAGCAGCACACTCGAGCGCTCGAAAAAGAAAAGCATGCCTCCGAGAAACTGGCTGCGGAACTGGAAAAGGTCTCCATCACAATCCAGATGAAGGTTGGCGAAGATGAGAAGTTGTTTGGATCGGTGACTTCTCAGATGATTGCCGACTCGCTGAAGGAAAAAGGGCTGATCATTGACAAACGCATTATTGAGCTTGAAGACTCAATCAAGGCCCTCGGCATCTACACCATCAACGTGAAACTTCCCGGTGGAGTGATCGGCAACGTGAAGGTGTGGGTCGTTCGCGAGTGACAACCTTGGTTCCCGAATGGCAGAAGCCCATCGCAATCGAACTTCGCGATGGGCTTTTTTGTTGATCCAGAGGAGGGTATTGTCGTTAACGCTGAATCATTCCTATGATATCGGCATCCAAGGAAGGCTGGGAACACCTTGACTTTCCCTCCAAAAAATGAGAAATTATTGTACTACCTTTGAATTGCCGCTTCAGTGACGGCTCATAACTGTAAGGAAATCAGGCTCTTATGTCACAAAAGACAATCGAAAATGTCGATGAAGTAACGATACGATTTGCGGGCGATTCTGGCGACGGGATGCAGCTCACGGGGACGCAGTTCACGAACACGACTGCAATTCTCGGAAATGACCTGAGCACCCTTCCCGACTACCCTGCCGAAATCCGCGCCCCTGCGGGAACACTCTTCGGTGTGAGCGGATTCCAGATTCACTTCGGCAGCACCGAGATCCATACTCCCGGAGATCATTGCGACGTGCTCGTTGCAATGAATCCAGCTGCCCTCAAGGTCAACCTCGGAAGCCTCGTCATCGGCGGATCCATCATCGTCAACACCGATGGATTCAATGACAGGAACCTGAAGCTTGCCGGTTACGAGCAAAATCCGTTAAAGGATGAATCGCTTGAGAAATACAGGCTGTACGAAGTCGACATCAGTAAGCTCACCGCACTCGCCCTCCAGGATTTGAACATCTCCAGCAAATTTGTGGACCGGTCGAAGAACTTTTTCGCTCTCGGTATGATGTACTGGATGTACGGCCGCCCGCTTGAAACAACGATTGAGTGGCTGAAGATGAAATTCAAGGACAAGCCAGACATTCTTGAAGCGAACATTCGCGTCCTGAAAGCCGGCTGGAATTTCAGCGAGACCACCGAAATCTTCTCCGTCAGATATGAAGTCGGACCTGCGAAGCTGGCTCCCGGACGCTACCGCAACATCACGGGCAACCAGGCTGTCGCTTGGGGCTTCATGGCTGCAGCAAAGAAAGCGAACCTCGATCTCTTCCTGGGCAGCTACCCCATCACACCGGCGAGCGATATTCTCCACGAACTTTCGCTTTACAAAAGCCACGGCGTGAAGACATTTCAGGCAGAGGATGAAATCGCCGGCATCTCATCGGCAATCGGTGCATCGTTCGGCGGTGCTCTGGGAATTACAACGACGAGCGGTCCCGGCGTCGCTTTGAAGACAGAAGCGATCGGTCTTGCGGTGATGGTCGAACTCCCGCTCGTTATCTGCAACGTTCAGCGCGGCGGACCAAGTACGGGCTTGCCAACCAAGACTGAACAGGCGGACCTGCTTCAGGCCATCTACGGGAGAAACGGCGAGGCGCCGGTCCCCGTCATTGCCGCGGCCACACCATCGGATTGCTTCGGCGCCGCGTTCGAAGCGTCTCACATTGCCCTGAAATACATGACTCCCGTCATGCTTCTGACTGACGGCTATCTGGCGAATGGATCGGAGCCATGGCTCATACCCGACTTCAGCAAGCTCCCGGATATTTCCCCGAGCTTCGTGACGAAGTCGGAGGGGTTCATGCCGTATGCGCGCGACGAGGTCACACTCGCACGGCCGTGGGCTATCCCCGGCACGCCGGGACTGGAGCACCGCATCGGCGGACTCGAGAAACAGAACATTACCGGCAATGTGAACTATGAACCGGACAACCATGACCTTATGATCAGGCTCCGAGCGGAAAAGATCAAGCGCATCGCGAATGATCTGCCGCCGGCGGTCGTTGAAGGAGATGAGCAAGGGGATCTTCTCGTTGTCGGCTGGGGCGGCACGTACGGCGCCATCCGCACCGCGGTCGAAAGCCAGCGGAAGAAGGGACGCTCTGTTTCGCATCTTCACATTCGTTATCTCAATCCATTTCCAAAGAACCTCGGTGAGGTCCTCGGAAAGTTCAAACAAATTCTGGTACCGGAGATCAACCTCGGACAGCTCGTGAAGATCCTGCGCTCCGAGTTCCTCGTCCCGGCCAAAGGATTCAACAAAGTTCGCGGTCTCCCCTTCCGTTCAGTTGAGCTGGAGAAGGAAATTGAAGAGACGCTGAAAGGAACACGATGAGCACTCTCATAGAGGATATGAAGAAGATGTCGGACGCGGTGCCCGCTGTGAAGTACACCACGAAGGATTTTTCAAGCGGTCAGGATGTGCGATGGTGTCCCGGTTGCGGAGACTATTCAATTCTGGCGCAGACACAGAGGGTCATGCCAGACCTCGGCATACCGAAACACAACATGGTCTTTGTCTCAGGGATCGGTTGTTCAAGCCGCTTCCCGTACTACATGGACACGTACGGCTTCCATAGCATCCACGGGCGGGCGACAGCCATTGCGTCGGGGTTGAAGATCGCACGACCGGATCTTTCGGTCTGGGTTGTGACTGGCGACGGCGACGGGATGAGCATCGGCGGAAATCACTTCATCCACCTGATGCGGCGCAACCTCGATCTCCAGGTTCTGCTTTTTAACAACCAGATCTATGGTTTGACCAAAGGACAGTATTCTCCCACATCGGAGATGGGCAAGGTCACGAAATCGACCCCCTACGGTTCTGTCGACTATCCTTTCAATCCGGCAGCGCTCGCCCTCGGCGCCAGCGCGACGTTCGTCGCCCGTACGCTCGATAGAGACCCGAAGCACATGCAGGGGATCATCAAAAGGGCTGCGGAACACAAAGGGACCTCGTTCGTCGAAATCTATCAGAACTGCAACGTTTTCAATGATGGAGCTTTCTTCCAATTCACCGAAAAAGAAACGAAGGATGATAACGTTGTGTTTCTCGAACATGGCAAGCCGCTCGTGTTCGGCAAAGAGAAAGACAAGGGAATTCGACTGAACGGTTTCAATCCTGAGGTGGTTTCGTTGAAAGAGGGGAAATTCTCCGTGAGCGATCTTCTCGTGCACAACGAGAAAGACACCACTCTCTCGTTCATCCTTGCCGATATGACCTACAAGTCACATCTCCCGCGACCGGTCGGCATTTTTCTGGCCATCGACCGGCCGGTATACGAAGCAGAGATGGAACGGCAGATAGCTTTTGCCAGGGAGAAGCGCGGCATTGGCGACATGACCAAACTCTTGAATTCAGGTGAGACCTGGGTTGTTCAGTAGACCTGTTGTAGGGGCGATTGAAGGTGTGGCTGGGTAGTCAGGTCACACCTTTTTTTATATCCAGAACATTGAACGGACCGTGTATGCAAAAGGCTTTCGAAGAGCTGAGGCAGATCATTGTAGCGCACCGGAAATTCGTGATCACCACTCACGTCAACCCCGATCCCGACGCAATCGGAAGCGAACTCGCCCTCGCCCGATATCTCGCGTCGCAGGGCAAGGTGGTGGCCATCCTCAATCACAGTCCGATGCCTGCGTATTGCAGGTTCCTGGATCCGAAGGAGATCGTCGAACAGTTCGATCCAACGCGGCACGGCAACATGGTGCTCAATGCTGACGTCATCATTGTCGTTGACGCCAACCAGCCCGAACGACTCCAGAGCCTCAAGCCGTACATCGCAAACAGCACCGCTGTGAAGGTGTGCATCGATCACCACCTCGATCAGATGCCGTTCGCGGATCTCTACCTTGTCGATCCCAGCACCGCCGCAACGGGTCAGATTCTTTTCGACCTGTTGATGTCATTCGACAAGAACTGCATGACGCCTGAGATCGCAGCGCCACTCTACGCGGCAATCATGACTGACACGGGCTCGTTCCGTTTTCCAAAGACAACCGCAACGATTCATCGCATCACAGCCACGCTCCTGGAACATGGCGCAGATCCCGTTGATATTTACCGCAACATCTACGACCAGGGCTCTGCCGCCAGGCTCCGACTGCTCGGTCTCGCGCTCACCTCGCTTCAGCTGGAGCATGGCGGGAAGGTGGCACACATGGCCGTCTCAGCGGACATGTTTGAGAAGACAGGGACAACCGAAGAGGACATTGAGAGCTTCATCAACTACACACTCACAATCGCCGGCGTCCAAATTGGTTTGATGTTCACCGACCTCCGGGAAGTTGTCAAAGTCAGCTTCCGGTCACGCGGAGACATTGCGGTCAACAAGCTTGCCCAGGAGTTCGGCGGCAACGGGCACAAGAATGCCGCCGGGGCCAGGATTCCTGCTGAGCGACTCGAGACAGTCAGGAATCATGTCCTTGCCAGTGCAGCCAAGTACATTCAATAACAGGACCCACATGATTCTTGAATTCAAACAGACATCGTTACGTTCCTCCCCCGACAAGCTCATCGTCGTCTTTGTTCACCAGGACAAACGGCTGTTCAAATCTGAAATTGCGGCTCTCTCGAAAAAGCTCGGCATCCGCGTGCAGGCGGCTGAGGCGGGAGATTTCACGGGGAAACACGGCGAGAGTGTCATTCTCTATTCCGATCGCAAGATCGTCCGGCGCGTTATTCTTGTCGGATTGGGTGAATGGAACAAGCTCTCGGCGGAAACCTATCGTCGGGCAGCCGCCGGCGCAGCCAGGAAAGCGCACACGCTGAAGGAACGGCGTATCACAATGTTCCTCCCGGCTTCGAAGGCAAACGCCGCCTCGGTGGCTGCAGCGTTCACAGAGGGGGCTCTCCTGGGGCTGTACAAGTTCGACAAGTACATTTCAAAGAAGTCCGACGCCCCCCAGCCAATGGAGGCTATCACGTTTTGCTCGGAAGGCCGGGCGGGTCTCGCAGCAATCCAGGGTGCTATGAAGCGGGCCCGGGTCATCAGCGAAGCAACGATTCTTGCGCGCGATCTGGCAAACGCTCCCGGGAATGAGATCTATCCGGAAACCCTGGCAGAAGCGGCCCGGATATCCGCCGAACGAAACGGGTTTGCAGCAACAATCCTCGACGAACGCGCCATAAGAGAACTCGGCATGGGTGGAGTTCTTGGCGTGAGCCAGGGAAGCGCAAGGCCGCCGAGATTCGTCGTCCTTGAATATGGAGACAAAAAGAAGCGGCCGGTTGTTTTGATAGGAAAAGGGGTCACGTTTGATTCCGGTGGTATTTCGATCAAGCCGGCTGCGGGCATGGCAGAAATGAAAATGGACATGTCGGGTGCCGCGTCGGTAGTCGGGACGTTCGAAGCGATCTCCAGGTTGAAGCTCCCGGTTCATGTCATCGGCCTGATTCCTGCGGTTGAGAATATGCCCAGCGGGAGTTCGATTCGTCCGGGGGACATTATACGTCACTTCAATGGCAAAACTTCGGAAGTGGACAACACAGACGCCGAAGGGAGACTGATCCTTGCCGATGCGCTTGGGTATGCCGAACAATTCAAACCCGCTGCGGTCATTGATCTCGCGACGCTGACAGGGGCCGTTGTCGTTGCACTCGGTCACCACGCCGCCGGGATGCTTGGCAATGATGAGACTCTCATGTCGCAGCTTGAACGTGCAGGCACTTCGACATACGAACGGGTCTGGAAACTTCCGATGTTCGAGGAGTACGAGCGGCTCATCAAGAGCGACGTCGCGGACGTCAAGAACGTTGGCGGACGTTGGGCCGGTAGCATCACCGGAGCGTGGTTCCTGAAAAAGTTCATCGGGGCATACAAGTGGGTGCACCTCGACATTGCGGGGACTGCCATACTCGAGGAGAGCGGATACTATACTCAAAAAGGAGCATCCGGATTCGGCGTGAGAATTCTGACAGAGTTCCTGACTCAATGGAAATGATCGGCGCCCGTAGGTGAAAACCTGCGAGTGCATTGCCCCCCGAGAGTTTTCTTGCTACCTTTGGGAGGTGCGATCATCATTGTGTCGGATGTATGACGACACCAAACGAGGAGATGGAGGAATCATGAGTCGCTCATCGCTGCTTGTCATTTTCCTGTTAGCGGGCATCGTCGCGGCATCCGCCCAGATGCGATTTGATCAGAGTGATGCCCGAAGCATTAGCGCACCTGTTTCCTACGAGGCGGTTTCGCTCTTCAGCGCAGACTCTTCGAGGGTCGTGGTCAATATTCACTACCGGATTGCGCAGAACTTTTTCATCTTCGTACGAAACGAGTCTTCTCCTCAAACATCTGCATACGTTGCCCACGGAGAGCTCGTGGTTGAACTTCTGAATGAGCAGAAAATCTCCGCAGCCCGCCGGATAGTACAGCTTCCCCTCACCCGCGAATCGCTCCCCAAGGAAACTGACCGTAGTGCCAACCTGCAAGGGGCCGTTTCACTTTCGGTGCCGCCGGGGAAATACACGATTGTCTTCTCAGTC
>DATJQB010000412.1:0-3416 GCA_035506075.1 Bacteroidota bacterium
GCTCTTCACGACGCTCAAGACGGGCATGGATGCCATCTACCGGCTGACCGACGACGGTGAACGACGCCCGATGCTGGTGCTGGAAAAAGGTGCGGTGAGCGATCGGCGCATGCTGCCAGGTCAAAGAATACAAACCACGGACGACACGGATAGAATAAATCCGTGATCATCCGTGCAGTTTCCGTGCAAGCCGTGGTTAGAAGCAAAGCAACCACGGATGACACAGATATATATCTGTGATTATCCGTGCAATCCCTGCCGGCCGGCAGGCGTGACTAGTACACAAGCAGGTGAAGGGAGTAATGAGTATGGGGCGCACGGTCCCGACATTTACCAATATCATCGACAGCGAACTCTCGAGCTGGTCAAAGTACCGCCGGGGACTTCGCAAAGAGGACCAGGACGTGTTTGACGCTGTTTTTCGGGCGGCGCGGCTCCATCTCGCGGAAAATTTCTACGCGATGCGGACCATCCCGTTCGAGAGCATCATGATGTCCATCGCAGTCGAACAGCGAAAGCTGATCAACCAGCTGCAGGACCGGATTGTCCGGCTCGAGGGCCGGCTGGCCGATGAGAAGCCGTAAATTCACATGATGACAATCGCCGAGACGCAAAGAGCGCCAACGTGATATTGGTTGTATCGTTCCTCGAGGAATGAAAATTCTCTCGGCGTGCCTGGCGATTTGTTTTTCATCTTATCACAAAAGATATGCCCCACACACTCACCGGTTGGCTCTTCGATTGTTATCCCTCGTCGCGGGGCATCACGCTCTGGTTTATCGATGAGAATGGCGACAAGCACAAATGTTTCCGCGCCTTCACGCCGTCGTTTTTTCTTCATCTGAACGCATCCGACGCCCGGCGGGCGGAGGTGCTCGCAGCGCGCTGCCCCGTCCCCGTGACCCTCACACGCACAACAAAGACAGAGATCTACTCCGGCGACCCGCTCGATGTGCTCGAAGTCCACATCCACGACACGATGCGCTTCCGTGACGTTGTCTGGTACTACGAACGCTTCTTCCCGCATTTTGCTTTCTTCAATTCCGACATTCTTGTTCCGCAGCTCTTTTTGTACGCCACGCAGCTTTTCCCGCTCGGCTTCGGCGAGTACGAAATCGATGAGCAGGGGGAACTCATCGATTGGACACTGCGCGATTCACGCGAAGCAACGGAGTACGCGCTCCCGCCGTTTACAATCATGCTGCTGCGGAACGGGAACGACTTCGTCCCGCCCAAATACCAGAAACGCCTCCAGCTCGAGGTGACCTATGAAGACCGCACGTATGTGCTCGAACAGGAAACCGGCGAGGAGGTGCTGGAATCACTGAACTGGCACCTGCACCGGTACGATCCCGATATCGTCCTGACGGACTACGGCGATGCGGTCCTGATGCCGCAGCTTGCGGCGCTTGCACAGCAGCACAAGGTGCCGTTGCTGTTCAACCGCGACCCGGACGCGGGATATGTGACTACGAAAGAGTCGAGCTTCTTTCAGTACGGCAAAATCGTCCACAAGGACGGCGCGTTCGAGCTTGCCGGACGCTGGCACGTGGACGCCACCAACTCCATGACTGTTGCCGAAGCGGACCTGGACGGCCTGTTCGAGATGGCGCGCCTGACCCAGATGTGCGGCCAGCGCCAGGGGCGAGCGAGCATCGGCACATCCATGTCGTCGCTCCAGCTGTCGTGGGCATATCAGAAGGGGATCTTGATCCCTTCGAAGAAACGCGAGCCGGAAGATTTCAAATCGGCCGCCACGCTGTTGCTGGCTGACCGGGGCGGCCTCATCTTCAACCCGCCTCTCGGGTACCACGAAGAGGTGGCCGAGCTCGATTTTGTCTCGATGTATCCGACCATCATGGTGACGCACAACGTGTCGCCGGAAACCATCAACTGCCGTTGCTGTACAAACGGGAAGGTGCCGGAACTCGGGTACTCGGTGTGTGAACGGCGCGAGGGGATCGTGCCCGCAACGCTCAAAGCAGTGGTGGAGAAGCGGGCGTACTACAAGGCGATGAAGAAGAAATACAAGGGGAAGGACGAAGTGCTTTTCCGGAAGTACGACCGCCGCCAGAATGCGCTGAAGTGGATGCTCGTTAGCTGCTTCGGCTACCTTGGTTACAAGAACGCGCGGTTCGGGAAGATTGAAGCGCATGAATCGGTGAATGCGTTCTCCCGCGATGCCATCCTCATGGCAAAGGAAGTCGCCGAGGAACAGGGATTCCGCCTTCTTCATGCCATTATCGATTGTGTCTGGCTGAAGAAGGAAGGGGCGACGGAGCACGACTACGAGGAGCTCGCAAAGGCGATTTCCCGGAAGGTGGGAATCGACATTTCGCTGGAGGGGATGTACAACTGGATCCTGTTCCCCGCGTCGAAAATGGATCCCGACATCACAACGGCGAACAGGTACGTCGGGTGGTATCATCATAACGAGGTCAAAATCCGCGGCATCGAAGCCCGCCGGCGAGACACCCCGAAGTTCATCAAGAACATGCAGATGGCGATGCTGAACCGTATGTCGGGCGCGCACGGAACCGAAGAGGTCCGGGAGCTGGTCCCCGAACTCGTGGAGATTGTGCGAAATGCAGTCGCCGTCCTGCGCAGCGGGAAGGCGAACCCGATGGAGCTTGTCCTTCGCCGCCACATCACGAAGGAAGCGGACGAGTATACGAACAACAGCCTGAGCGCCGTGGTCGCGAAACTGGTGCAGGAGATGGGAGTGTCGCTTGCGGCCGGCGAGTCGATCGAGTTCATCATACTCGATCAGTCGGGAAAGAAGAAGCCCGAGAAGGCAAAGCCGCTCGCGCTCTATGCGTTCGAGGACGGATACGACATTGAGCAGTACACGGAATTTACATTGAAAGCGGCCGAGACGCTGCTGTTGCCATTTGGGTTCGATGTGCAGACGCTGAAGGATGAACTCGGCCTGACGCCGCCGGTTCAAAAACGAACATCGAAGCGCAGCCGTCTTCTGCATGCGCGGGCAGAGGCATCTGCAAAACAAATTCCGCTGTTCCAGATGCGCGTGGGAACCTGACAATTGATGCGGAACACCGCATGACACCGATAAGGCGTGAAGCTCACGAAAGACCAATCAGTCACAATCGTATGGTTTTCCATGTACTCGGTGTGCCAATACACAGATACGCGCGAGAGAGAAGGAGGGGGGAGCCATGGGGCGAACGATGAACGAGGCGCTGGACAAGACGAAGAAGGGGCGCGGGGCATCGTACAATCCGCCGAACAGGTTTGAATCCGTTTCAGCCGATGGCGTTTCGGAGGATCTCGCGGAGTACTTCATCGACCCCGAGCCGGATCGCAACATCCTCACGAAATTCTACATCGATCACACCAAATCCATCCTCGCGAAGAATGACAGTCCCGACATTCCGTTCACCTACAGCCTGAATCCG
>DATJQB010000413.1:0-2714 GCA_035506075.1 Bacteroidota bacterium
GATTTGTCTCTCCCATCTATGCCGTGAGGAGTGTGCACAAACCGGTGTTGTTTATTCACGGCACCGATGATACCAGGATACGCGCCGATTATTCGCGGACACTCTATGACAATGCAAACCAGCCAAAGGAGCTTCTGCTTATCCATCGCGGCGATCATACAGATCTTTTGAATGTGGGGGGGACAGAATACGAACAGCGCATTGTCGGGTTCTTCGAGAAGTACCTTGCTGAAAGCCCGGCATAGGAAGCGAAACAGCCGCTGTGCAGATTGACGGAAATCTCCAGCAGCCGTCCGATCTCACGATTTCACATAACATTCACAACTTCATCCGGATCGTCATGCCGAACAAGTGTTTCACTCTTCTCATTCTGCTCTTCCTCCCGACCTTGATGCCCGCACAATCTCAGACGCCGTTCTCCAACGACAGCTCGGCGGCATACCTGCGGACAATTTCTGTGGATATCGGCGCACGTCCGATCGGCTCGCCGAACGAACGCCGCGCGATGGATTTCGCGCTCTCGAAGTTCCGCGAGTTCGGTTTGCAGGAAGCATACCTGATGCCGATGAGAGAGTATCCCGGCTCCATGGGAGGAGCTCCGACTAACACGCAGAGCGGCATCGCAGTCGGAGTGCTGCGCGGGAAGACGGACCGGATTATCGTCCTCGGGGCGCACCTTGACTCGGCGGACCCGGACGTCCCCGGTGCGAATGATGACGGTTCAGGCGCTGCGGTGATCCTCGAGCTGGCGAGAGTACTTGCTCAGCGAAAGAACGAATCGACGATTGTCTTTACACTCTTTGGCGGGGAAGAAGCCGGGCTGCAAGGATCCAAATATTTTGTCGAGCATTATCCCGATCTTTCGCGTGTTGCGCTGATGCTTCAGGTTGACATGGCCAACGGCACGCCTCTCCTGTTTCCAACACTGGACGCCGCGGGCATCAGCTCACCGGAGTGGCTCGTCCGGGCATCGTATGAAGAGTTCAAAAACCTCGGCCTGCAGGGGCTGCACTTCCCGACGGATTTCTTCGTCTTCATGGGAGCGATGCCTGGCGGAGGGGTCGGATCGGATCATGAGCCGTTTCTGAAGAAGGGAATTCCCGCAATCGATTTCACTTCCGACGCGCGCGATCCCATTCATACTCCGCAGGATAACTACGAGAATTTCAAAATCGACGGACTCAAACGATCGGGCGATTTGATTTACAGGCTCGTCGAACGGTATGACGCCGGGGTTCCCGAAGGAAAGCACGACACCTACTTCCTGTACCAGGCAGGGTCGTATCCCTTCTTCATCCCATTGTGGGCGCTCTGGATCTTCGTCGTTGTCTCGCTTGTGATTTCTGTGATCGCCCTGATCAACGTACGGCGGCGGCGAACGCCCGCGGAAGGAACACCTCCGTCGAAGATCCCCGGCCTGAAGCTGTTTCTGCTCATGCTGATCATTCAGACCTGCCTGTGGCTTTCGGAAAATATCGTCGCTCTCATCAAGGGAGTGCGCTATCCATGGATGTCTGATATCAACGGCTACTATCTCCTCGGATTCCTCGGCGCGTGCGTCGGGATCTGGCTTTCGCTTCAACTCTCACCGCGGCTTCATCTCCGGCGCGATGCGTATTCATACTATCTCCGCTGCTGGATCCTGCTCCTCATCTTCGTCATCCTGACGGTGCTCAGTTCCGTCAAGGTAGCCCTTTATCCGGCTGCGGCGCTCTTCTTTCTTGGACTTGCAATGATTGTGCGACAGCCTGTGCTGAAGATGCTTTTCTGGCTGCTCTCCCCGCACTTTATGTTCCGGCTCCTGTTTTCAGAAACGTTCGATTTTCTTGCCCGCTTCCTACATTCGCTTCCTGAAATAACACCGGTCATCAACTCTGCCGTGGGAGCGGTCTTTGTTCTCCTGTTCTCACTCTGGTCATTTCCGTTCCTCCTCGGCTTTGCCGCGTTACACTTCGACACTCCGAAGGATCTCTTCTGGCTGAGCACGCTCCGGAACCGAATTACGGGAATTGTCGTGATTGTTCTGTTCGCGATTACTGCGGTACTGCTTTCGACAGAGAATTCCTACACAAATGAATGGAAGCCGGCAATACGAATCGAAGAGGATTTCTCGCTCGATTCCGCGTCCGCCACGATCACCGCACGCAGCACCGAATACCTCAAGGGGGCCAAATTCCGTTTCGACGGCCGCGATACGACGATTTCCGGATCGCCGACTGTCGTTGAGCTGGGACGGCTGAGACAGGTGCCGCCGGAACCATGGGTCCGGATCGACCGGATGGTTCAGACCGCAAAGCAGGGCAACCACCTGACGGTCGACCTCAGCATTCACGTGAAGACGATCCATCGACCGATCCAACTGAGTCTCTCCTATTCAGCCGTCAAAGGAACCCTCAGCGATGTTGCCTCGCCGTATGCATTTGGCACCGTCGGCAACTCCATCATGATGCAGTGGGGATCGTTCCCCGACACTTCGCTGACAATCCCGCTGACGTTCTCGATCATGACGACCGACAGCACAAGCCTCCGCGAACACCTTGAGGCGTCCTTCGTTGAGCAACCTGTGAAGGTTGATGTTGAGACGAAGCTCCCCACGTCGGTCACAAGGCGCTCAAACTTCAAACACGATGCAGTCGTGAAGCTTCAATGAAAATCAAACCCGTGGTAAACGGACTCCTGTTGTGTTCCATCCAGACCCCGGGGTCAATCTCTCG
>DATJQB010000414.1:0-6934 GCA_035506075.1 Bacteroidota bacterium
CTCGGTTTTTTGTCCATGTTCTATTCGGGGATCAATATGCTCAAACTCAGGTGCTAACCCAGGTATGGTCTCTCACGTATGTTCCCCTGAATGCCATTGAAGTTTTCGTGTTGTCTTGCCTTGTGCCCTGCAATTCTTCCAAAGGCTATCTCCTATCGCTAATCGCTGGTGCGGTGGTCCTCCTTGCGGGTGTGCCAGCTGCAGCGTTGTCGTTTGGGCTTGTTGCGGTGCCCGTGGCGCAGGGTCTATCGGAGTTGACAATGATTGTTGTCGGAACGATCGTTATCATCCGGCGTCTCCGGCTCACAGGGAGCGAAATAGCCACGTTCTTCAATGTGTCTTATTTAACCAGAGAGATTCTGGACAGAATCCGATGAAAAGCGATTTGGCGCTTCCTTCGTAGGTCACAATCAGATTCCCAAAGGGAGTCATGTGGTAATGCGCAAAACATTCAAGTTAGATTTCGGCGAACGGAGGATCGAGTTTAATAGGAAGGCCCACAATCGGATGGGTCGCAAATACAGTCAGATGCACACCGAAATCTTCAATGCCGTCGAACAGAAACGTCTCTATGACTGCGTCATTGAATCGAAAGGAGCGATAAACACGCCCGACCTGGTAAAACGGGCGCTGGACTTTGGTTGCGGCACTGGAAATGTGACTGCTCACCTCCTTGAAGCTGGTTTTCACGTTGTTGGAATGGACATTTCGGAACGGTTCTTGGACATCGTCCTCGAAAGATTCAGGGAGTCCGGCGAGTTTGAGGCACTGTTGGCGAATGGCGAGGACTTATCAAACCTTGGTTCTAATTCATTTGATCTAATTGTGGCGTACTCCGTACTTCATCACATACCTGACTACATCAAGATTGTCCGAGAATTCGCGAGGATAGCGAAGAGTGGCGGCATTATCGTCCTCGATCACGAAGTGAATGAAGGCTTCTGGAAAAAAAGTGAACTCTATGAACGATACCTGAAGTTAAGCACCCCGGCTGGGAGAAGCGGAATTCATAGTCGCCTCACGATGTCGAGTTTGATAGGCAGGTTCAATCGGGTTTTCAGGCCCAGACATCAGCCCGAAGGTGATATTCACGTCTGGCCGGATGACCACATCGAATGGCCTCTCATCCGGGAAGTTCTGGCTCATGAAGGCTGCAGAATTGTCAAGGAAGAAGACTACCTTCTCTACAGGGCAGGGGTTTCCCTGGACGACTATATTGAGCTTGCGGCGCAATGCAATGATATGAAAGTCCTAACAGCTCGTAAAACATGAGCAAGGTGCGATGGTATATGACGTTACCTCCATTCAGTTGGGAAGATGTTCTCCATTACGGGATGTAAGGCCCTCTCGAACAAGGCTGCATTGAATCGGAGGTGGCCGTCGTTGATGATGGATCAACAGACAGCTCATTGGGTGGTGGACTCTGGCATGGAACGAGATCGAATATACAAGATTAGGGGATGTGAGGATGTGGAGTAAAATTCTCGTCCTCATATCCGTTCTTTTTCTCTTGGACTTATTCGGTGCCTACGATCCGGCTGAGTCCCTCACTTTGAAGGGCTATTTCAAGGCTTATGACCTTGCTGTTGTACTTGCGTGCCTTCCTGCAGTATGGCATTGGTGGAAAAGCCGGAGGCGATCTCATTCGCCCTTTCATGCAACCTCCGTCTACATGGTGGCGGGCTTCTTCGGCTTAGTCTGCCTTTCGTCCATTGCTACATTCTTGGCCGGAGGCGTTACGGTTGAGAGTATCGTGCAGATGGCGAGAAACTACCTTCCATATGCCCTGATTCTCCCTGTCATTCACTCGGCGATCTACATGGGGAATACCCGGTTCTATTACCGAGTGATTATGTCGGTTGCAGCTGTTGCTACGGCGATGATAATCCTCGTGGCGATATTTGGCGTGGATTGGTTCACCGGCTGGCCCAAAATCAACGTAGTCTATCAGGGAGAATACATCGAAAACGTTCAACGGCTATACTTTACAGCCTTCACGTTTCCAATTCTCGCGTTCATCGCAAAGTTTTGGGAATTTGCGTATGCTAGAAAAGCCGGCACGAGCATCCTTCTCGCCGTCTATGCTATAGGTTTCCTGCTACAAGGATTCAGATCGTATATTGTGGCGACGGGGGCCGGGTTTCTTTTCTTCTTCATCCTGAGCAGGATCGGTCATCGTGGGAGCCTCAAGTCGATTCTCCGATGGAGTATACGAAGTCTGCTGGCGGGGGGAGTGGTTACTCTGTGCCTGTGGATGGCGAATCCACAGATAGTAGAGGGGATTCGAGACCGGGTTGAATCGGCCGCAACTGATTTCTTCACCCAGAGTGGATCGTTTGGATTTCGTCTGCTCGACAACGCGTTCAGGTGGGATCTTTTTTGGGAGCACCCTATCTTTGGAGTAGGTTTGGTGCACGTTGATACTGCGCGCGGGGCGGCGTTGGGGTTGGAGTGGGAAGGAACGTATGCCTTGGGTACTACTGATTCAGGATATCTTGATATTCTCACTAAATTCGGACTCGTCGGGCTGACATTCTTTGTCGTTTTCGCCGTGGTGCTCATGACGAGATGTGTGAAAATCTCACGGCAATCGAGCGGATCGCTCCGTGCGGCTGCGTTGACTGGCGCCACATTTGTTTTTGTGCTTGCGGTGACTCAGATTTCGCACTCCGGATTCACGGCGCTTTACGGAATTGTCCCGCTGGTGCTTATCCTGGGCGTGATCGAGGCGGATTACTTTCTCCAGAGCGAACGTAAACCAGATCTACCTCTGCCCAGACGCGAAGAAGAAGTCGCTGCCAAGAGCTGAGAATCTGCCGTGCGGAAAAACATTCTTATAGCGATACACAATCTACGCACCGGCGGTGCTGAAGTGCTGATGAAAAACGTTTCTGCAGCCCTGAGCAGAGAGAAGTTCGATGTGTCAGTTTTCGTCTGCGAGAGACTTGGGCCCGGAATTCGTGAACTTGAGGCGAAACAGGTTCCCGTGTACTCTCCCAGACGCTACTTCTCTCGCTTTGACCTGACGATTTTGTATCGAGCATACCGGGTAATCAAGCGACACCATATCCAGATCGTTCATACAAATCTGCTAGTCTGTAATATATACGTCCGTCTGGCCGCATATCTCGCGCGCTGCGACAAAATCTTAGTGCACGAACACGGCGGTGATTTGTCAAGGCCACTGCTTGTCAGATGCTTGTATTACTTTCTGCAATTTGTCACTGATGAATTTGTCTATGTTTCAGAACATGACAAGACGCATTTTTCACGCCTCGATAAGCTACGAGGAGCGGCTCGGCTGCGTATTTTACCTAATCCATGCGTACTTGAACAGATTCCGGGGACAATGCGGCCTGAGCACACCGGCCAGATCCAAACAATCGGCATGGTCGGACAACTCAATGAGATGAAGGGTCACCGGTTTGCCCTGGCTGCGTTCGCGGCGATGAAGGCCCGCGGTTTTGATTTTGAGTACTTTCTGTTGGGCGACGGCGTCCTGCGACGGCACCTCCAGAATATTGCTGAGAATGATGGTCTGATTATCTCTATGCCCGGGATAGTAGAAGACATATCCTCGTACTACAAGAAATTCGATCTCCTTATTCACCCTTCACTTAGCGAAGGATTTGGAATGGTGATCGTGGAAGCAATGTCATTCGGGGTACCCGTGATTGCGACAAGGGTAGGAGGGGTTCCCGAAATCATTCACCACGGCTACGACGGCTGGCTCGTGAATCCGGGCTCTTCAGCGGAAATCGAGAACGCGGTAGTTAGACTTAAAGATGATCCTTCATTGGTCAGACAACTCTCAGGCAATGCGCGGAAAACGGCTGCGGAGCGTTATTCCTTCCGAAATTACATCTCTTCGATCGAATCGATTTATCTGGACCGGGTGTGAATTATTGGCTTCGGAGCTTCAACTGAGGTCGCTCTTTGAACGCAAGACCAGGGTGCGCACCTTGATCAGAACTACCAATGATCGACCCTGCAATTTCAACGGAGTGTTGCGTGGATGCCCATAGAACCCTGGTATTCTACTACGCATCGACGTACCCTTGGTTTGTTGATCTCATGTCGTTTGCGGAACGATCCCTTGGATGCGAGGTTCATTACTTTACTCACTCGCTACGGGGGACGTGGGGAGCATACTCTGAGTTTGATCTTCGTGGCATACGCACTACCGTATTGCCGCACAATGAACGCAAGGTGAATCGAGATTTTCTGAAGCCGAGCTGGGCTCTCTGCAGATTGATCCTTGCTCTTCTAAGCTCAGATGCTGCGATATTAGTGGACAGTTCCCTCCCGTGCACCATTCAGGTTGCTTTCCTCTGCTACATCCTTCGAACTAAGTTCGTCTTCATAGACGCTGAGAACCAGCGAATCAAGTCGGGTGCGCGTAAGAGATTGATAAGAAAGGTCAAGACCCTGCTCGAGATCTTCTTGCTTAAACGAGCCACGATGGTGGTGGCAGACTCTGCTTCGGCACTGGACGACATCTATCGCGTGGCCGGCTCGCTCCACAATCTCGTGATGATTCCACATGGCACACGACTGGACGCGTTTCGGCCACGGCAGAAGAGTCAGGAATTCCTGCGAAAACATGGTCTTCGACTCGAATCGCAGGACAAGGTTTGCCTTTACAACGGCGGCTTTTTTGCCCACAAGGGTATTCAATATCTGACGGAGGCCATCCTTCGTAGTCCAGGGCTCGGCGTCCAGTTTGTCCTGGTAGGATACGGCCCGGATCTCAAACAGTATGCAGGAGATCTGAAGTCTGCCGACAATGTCACCATCATTCCCCTGGTTCCTCCTTCCGAGGTTCCGGACTTCTATTCTATTGGAGATATCTACATCCTGCCGTCGATTCGAACAGAGCTGGATGCCGAGAGATCCCCGAATACACTCATTGAGGCGATGGCATCAGGCCTTGCGTGCATCGCGACTTCGGTCGGTGGAATTCCAACATATGCCGGCAACGCGACATTGATGATTCCCGAAAAGGACTCAGGCGCGATCGTCCGTGCATTAGAGTTACTAGTCAAGGATCCCGACTTGTTGCGCAGGAAGGGAAGGGATGCGAGAGAATTCGCGGAATCTGATTTTGACATCGATAGGTATGCACAGCGACTTTGTGCCCTGGTTGCCTGACTCCACGAACGCTAAACCGTGGGGATACCTGCTCATTCCGTTGTAGCATTTGAGCGCATATGAATGCCAAGAAGGACCCAGAGTCAAATAGGGGCGTCAAGAATATCGGAATCGATCTGACTTCGCTGAAACCATTGCGAATTACAGGGTTGGAGGTTTACGCCCTGAATCTGGCCTCAGCATTGCTGGATCTGCACGTTCCTTCTATTTCGTGGACCATTTTCCTGCCGAGAAGCGGTAGTTCATTTGCCCGCACTCATTTTAAGGGCGTGCACTGCTGTATTTCTCCTCTTGATAATCGCATTTTCAACGATCAAGTATGGCTACCATTTCAGTTTATGAAACGTGCAATTCACACAATGTACTGTCCAACTTTCCCGCCGTCCCCCATCATTGCAAGCAAGTGTATTATCACAATCCCTGACACAACCCTCTGGGATTTCCCAGAAACAGCTTCCTTTGGCGGCCGGTATTACTACAAACGACTGTATGAATTCGCAGCATCAAGGGCCAGATTGGTCTTTACAATCTCCGAATCGACCAAAAGGCGCCTGGGCTTGCGTTTCCCCGCGAGAAACGTATTGTTGGCGCGATGTTCTCTGGATACTTCGATCTATTCAACGCAAGCGAGCGCAGCGGGCGCAAATCGCATTCGTTCTCAATTCGGTCTACATGGAAGGGTGCTTCTATTTGTCGGGACAATTGAGCCGAGAAAGAACATCTCGACGCTCATCGAGGCGTTCTTGAAATTGGATCGCGGATTCCATCCGTGCACATTGTTGCTGGTTGGGCGTCTTGCCTGGGGCCGGGAGCTGGCAGACGCCTATCGAGGCTTCACAGATATAGTCTTCACGGGATATATCGATCGAGAATCAATTGCAGCCTGCTACCAGATCGCTGATCTCGTTGTTCTTCCTTCACATTATGAAGGCTTTGGTCTTCCGATTCTCGAAGCATTCCATTTTCAACAGCTAGTCTGTTGCTCTCGAATCGAAGCCCACGCTGAAGTTGCAGGCGACGCGGCCGTGTACTTTGATCCAGACTCCGTTGACGAGTTGGTAGATGCCATCTCGAGTTGCCTCCGATTAAGCGCTCGAGAAAGGGGAGTATTCCTCGAGAAACAAAGGAGGAGATTGGATGAGTTTTCATGGGAGGTCGCAGCAAAGAGCATTGTCTCAGGTGTCGACCTGCTGTAGATACCCCGGGGGGGCATTGCTGGCTTAAGTGAGACCGCCGAGCGTGAAAACAAGCGGCAAGACTATTGTGCCGGACAATTCGCGTGAATCGGGCATGCCGACTGTTGAAATCCTGGGTTTGCCGATTTCAAGCCTGACCATGAGTGACGTAATTGACGCAATGCATCGCAGCGTTATCAATGGAACAAGATGCACCATTTTTCCCGTGAACGTTGATGTGGTCATGAAAGCCCAGGAAGATGATGAATTTCGATCGGTACTTTGTGGTGCAACACTTCTTCCACCCGATGGTATGCCCATAGTTTGGGCTTCGAAGTTTCTCCGCAATCCGGTTGCTGAAAAAGTCACCGGCTCCGTACTCTTCGAAGCATTCTGTGAGTCAATCGTATCGAGACCCTACAGAATATTCCTGCTCGGGGGAATGGAGGGGATAGCGAACAGGGCGGGGAAGGCACTCAAATCGAGATTTCCAAACTTGAACATCGCAGGGTGCTATTCACCGCCATGGAATTTCGAACACGACGAGGATGAGAACAGTCGAATCGTCAGGATGATCAACGAACTCATGAGTGACATACTGGTGGTTG
>DATJQB010000415.1:0-13679 GCA_035506075.1 Bacteroidota bacterium
TGATCGCCGGGCCCTGGCGGTCGGTGTGAATGACGAACGATGCAGATGGATTTGTCTGCCCGGGAGAGGCAATCGGGAAGAGGAGTATCGGAATCAACAGGAAAAGAAGACGAAGGGTGAAGGATACACCGCGCTTGCCGCTCACAACACTGAACATTCGCAACACTCCAGATAAAGACATTCAAAAAGAGGTTTGTTAATCGATCGGACCAGAGTTGCCCGGCCTTGGTTGGATGCGACGCATGGAAATGTGCGCTGAGAGCATGGACGACACTAATATCGTATTTGCCAGCGGACAGGCTTCGCCTCATCCGAGCGGATCGTCACTTCTCTCAACAGGCCGCGGTTCGTCGACCCGACAAGCGCCGCGCCATCACACACGGTCTCCTTGTACTGCGCTCCCGGCGGTTCGTAGAGAAAGATTGTATACGGATCTCCCGGGACAAGTTCGCTGATTCCATTGACCGAGTGACCGTCCCAAGATACATCGTGAAGTTCGTATCCGCCACAGGAGATATGACGGTTGGTCGCAACCAGTTGAGGATGCCCCTCCCGTTCCCGGATACAGAAAAGCTGGCATCTGTATTTGGGATTTATCTCCCCGGGGACAAAGCCATCAGCAAAGATTCCTTTGAGTGACTTCGTCCAGAATTCAAACACAATGTATTCCCGCCCCGCGGGCAACCCCAGATCGGCAAATCGAATTTCGTTGACATCATTCGCAGTTCTTCCCACAACAATCCATGATCCGAACGGCCGGTGAACCTCGAGCGAGTAGAGACTGCAGAGGGGAATATAGCCTGCGTCAAACGGCCTTGGCCCTGATCCGCTGACCTCCGCATCCACGCGCCCGAGGAGATCGGAGCGAGAAGGATCAACATCGTAAATCTGGCCGGGAAGGGTGAACAGCACGGGTGCAGCCCGCTTTGCCGGCTCAATCACCGGGGTCCTGTAGACTGCCGGCTTGTCCGTCAGCATGAGCAACGATCCTGTTAGTGACGTCACCATGGTCGATTTGTATGCGTCGTCATTCAACTCGATATGATCGGGATCGTTGCGCCAGACGATGTTGTTGAACGAATTGTACTGCGCAAGACCGGCGTAGGAAAAACCGTCATCACCAATCCTGCAGCCGTCGATCAGGCCGACAAGCTCCGGCCGGATTCCCCAGCAGCCAAGCATGAAGTGATCCTTCCCGAGTTCATCGCGCACAGCCTCAACGTACTTGCGGTACGCATCGACAAGGTCGATGTGCTTTGCATCGAAGTACTCCCGGTTCGCGTTGTACCCTTCGTACCGAAGATGCCTTAATCCGTCGACCTTGAAGTACTCCCAACCCTGATCCCTGAATCCTCTGAAAATCGGATGAACGACGCCGTTCAACGCTTCCTGATTGGACGCGTCGAGCGGGTATTGAATCCAGTTTCCCTTGACAGGATTCTGACTTCGATCTCTTACGAACCAGTCCGGATGCCTGCGGACGAGATCGTCATCGAAGATCCCTACTCCCATCCAGAGTCCCGGCTTCAACCCCTTCGACTTGATGTAACTGGCAAGAGAGTTCAGACCATGAGGGAATTTCGCATTCGGCTCGAGCCACAGCTCCGGCCCGCCGTTTCCGCGCTGATAGCCGTCATCCATCTGAAAATACTCATAACCAAATGGCCTCAGCGCCGACGAAAATGCGTCCGCGGTCTGCATCATGTCTTTTTCAGTCACCTTGTCAAAAAACGCGAACCACGAAATCCATCCCGCGACGGATTGCCGCCATGGCTCGTACATCCACGGCCGGAAGAATTGCAGACCGCGATGATACTGGAAGAAGTGAGGACGGAACCGAAGAATAATCTCGTACCCCTCAGCCGTAAGAGAAAATGAGTTCTCGCTCTCCTCCAGTTTCAACGGCGAAATCATGATCCGTGGATTTGCGTCGACCGAAAATGCCCAGTCCCATCTTCTGTCGTATATCGCCCTGTTCCGCAGGTTGAGCCCGATCCCGTACGAACTTCTTACAATCAGAGGACTCTGGCTCGCCCTGTCCGTCGGGCGATCGGCCTCGCAAGGAAATGATTCAGCGCTTCCAATGACCGTGCCGTTGATCGTGATCTTCTTGTTCCAGTCCATGGTGGTCAGCAGGATGATCTGCTGGACCTTGTCACCCGTCCGATAGGTTTGAGTGCGATGGTAAACTGGCGCACCATCGCTCTTGATCGTCCCGGAAAAAAGAAGCTGACCATTGTACCGCACTGCGACCTCACTGCCATTGACTGTGACCTCCGCCGGATCGTTCGGCGGCGCAGCAACGGAATGCTTCTGGGCGAGAGAGGCCTCTGACAACAGGAACAAACAAATTGTTACCAACGAAAACATCTTCACACGCGACTCCTTTGGATGTGGTTCAGCGGCTGAGGCGTTGGACCCTCCTTGGAAGAAGTTACTTCTTCGACGGCAAATGCTCCACGATTCCCACGTCGATGTACTGGCCGCCTTCCGTCTGCCTGCAATGAACGGCGATGACGTTCTTCCCAGGCCTTAGTGCTTTGATTCCCGCCGGCAGAACCGGTAGTTCTTCGTATTCCATCGAGTACGATCCGGCGCTCGCAGCGAGAACACCGTTGATATAGATCTCAGCGTCTTCATCGTGATGCAGCCTGAAATGAAGATTCGAGAGCCGGTGCGACGGCACTTCAATTTCCGAACGAAGCCAGATATCCGGCGTTTTCCACTCGGTTCGCACAACCGCACCCGGCGTATCCTTCGTGCCAAATCCACCCGGACCGGTCTGCCAGCCCGCATCGTCAAACGTTGTCTTGAACCATTCTCCTGTCGGCTTTTCAGTCGTGTACTTCCAAAGCCGGCCTTCCTGCTCAGACGTTGGAACCACTACCTGCACCGCCGGCGGCGGCGGAATCTTGCTGAAATCTCCTTTGTTGACAGCAGCCACCCGTTCGAGCACCGGCTTGACCAAGGCACGATCATACGTCATCAAGCCGTTGCATTCGACCTCGACATCCGTCGTCTGTGTGTAGACGGCCGCTGAAAGGCCGGGTGATTCCTTGAGGTTGTAGACTTCCCGCATGAATTTCTCGTAGCGTGCAGTGAGCTTCGCAGCGTCTGCCATCCCCTGGTATCCCCAGTGTTCCTTTTTCCACGTGTGTCCATCGATCGCAAGCCCGAGTCCGCCGAACTCCCCCAGCACTATTGCCCGCGAGGAATCTGGCGGAGGAGATTTTGGCGCCGGGTAATTATGAATATCCAGAACGTCTCCCGATCTCTTGTCTGTCCATCCGCTTGCGTTGTTCACAAGGCGCGATGGATCAAGCTGCTTGACCCAGCCGGTCAGCCGCTCGGTGTCGTACTGTCCCCAACCCTCATTGAAGACAACCCACATCACGATGCTCGGATGGTTGCGATGCGTCTTCACCATCCGTTCAAGCTCCGATTCAAATTCCTTCTTCGATTCGTCGGTCTTGTTGTTCCCGCTGGGCATGTCTTGCCAAACAATGAGACCGAGTTTATCGGCCCAATAGTACCAACGGTCAGGCTCCACCTTCACATGTTTCCTCGCCATATTGAAGCCGAGTTTCTTCGTCATCTCAATGTCGTACCGCAGCGCCTTGTCCGTTGGAGCGGTGTAAATTCCATCGGGCCAGAATCCCTGATCGAGGGGGCCAACCATGAAAAGCACCTGACCGTTCAGCATGATTCGATTGAGGCCCTGTGCATCTTTCGAGACCTTTACAGTCCTCATCCCGAAGTAGCTTTTCACTTCATCGATCGCTTTCTTGTCGCGGACAAGACCTACCTTGAGATCGTACAAGAACGGATGCGTTGGAGACCAGAGCTTCGGAGACTTGATCGGAATTGGGATCGTCTCTCCTACCTTCCCCTCTGTCTCCACCAACTGCCTTCCTTCGTCAAGAACGAGAAGGCGGACTGTCTGCGACGAAGCCTCGCCGGTTGTATTCACAGTGACGTTCACAGTCTTCGCGTCGGCATCGGGAGTGATCACGATCGATGAGATATGCTCGTCGGTGACAGGCTCAAGCCACACTGTCTGCCAGATCCCGGTCGTCGGTGTGTACATGATGCCACCGGGTTTCAGGACTTGTTTGCCGCGCGGCTGATCTCCCTGGTTCGTGGGGTCGAACACTCCCACGATGATCTCCTGGGATCCTTGCTCCTTCAGCGCAGCTGTAATATCGAACGTGAACGGATCGTACCCTCCGCGATGCTGACCGACTGATGTGCCGTTGACATAGACCACCGCTTCCCAGTCAACTGCGCCGAAATGCAGGAGCACATGTTTGCCTGACCATGCCCTGGGGAGCGAGAACGTTTTCCTGTACCACATGCGCTCGACATGCTTCATCACTCCGGAGAGCGCTGATTCAATCGGATACGGCACTAGAATTCTGCCGCCGAGCGATTTCCCGACGGGCGCCGCTTCATCCGCCCCGGCTTCGCTGTACTCCCACAGGCCGTTGAGATTCATCCAGTCCTCGCGGACAAGCTGCGGCCTCGGATACTCTGGCCACGGATGGGTGGAAGAGACATCCTTCGACCATCGCGTGAGCAAGGGCGCATCGGATGGGATCTTCCACTGAGCGTTTGCCGCCTGAAAGGAACTGAGAAGAAGCATAACAAGGAGAAGAGCGGAGAGTTGTCTCATAGTAACTACCTCGGATGAGATTCGTCGGTTAGAGAACAAAACAATCTTGAGCATTGGCTGACATTAGACTCGTCTGACTATTCAACAGGACACAGCTCGGTGGAGGCGCAACGATGGACAGTCTCACTCCACTTTCCATTCGTACATTCCCGCTGAGAACTCCGGAACCAATTGCACCTCAATCCGCAGAGCGGTCGTCTTCACCGGCTGGAACACCGCAGCGCAGTATGCATCTTTTCTGAGATCGTAGGGGCCGTTGACACTCACTGGCTTCCATTCATCGCCAAGCTTGTAAAGTACTCTCCACGATTTTGGAAGTCGACATTCCCCCTCACCCGTGTCGTCGAACCAATAGACTTCGCTCCTTGAAACCATCCGCTCGCTGCTGAAATCGTACTCGACCCACTCCGTCGTCCCCTTGTGCGGCCACCAATGAAGGTACGGAATTGTATGGTCGTTGGAATTCTGCGGTTCAAGCTGATCGTTGATCGCATCAGCGCGGCGTTTGTCCGATGCTGTCACCTTGCTTGTATAGGCAATCGTAGGGGCCGGGAGGGGCCGTGCAACGGATTCCTTGCGTGCAAGCCAAACGATCATCTGCCCATTCCCACGATGTGCCCAGGAATAGTATGGAATGACTGTCAAGGGCTCCGGTGGATCGGCAACGACTGCCTTGTCCAATGTTCTGCGGACCGGGATTGCACTCGACTTCACGACCTGGACCCCGTTGAGCAACTCTTTGGCGAACTCGGTCTTCAGCGGCGCCGCATCAGCGAGCACTAGATTCGTGACATTGCCATTCTTGTTATCCGGCCATTCTGCGCAGAAGAGGATCGGCCCACGCTCAAGTGCAACGCGCCCTCTGTCATCAACGAGCTTGTCGTTCGAAATCACCCTTCGCACAGGCATCGGCAACTCGAGGTCGACGACATCTCCCTTGTGCCAGACACGTTTGACCAGAGCATATCCGTTTTCGATCGCGAATGTAATCGGCTGGCCGTTTACTTTGAGTGCGACCTTTTCTTCCGATTGGTCCATGTACTTGTAGAGATCGCTTGGGACAGGTCGGTTTTGTGCCCACCCGGGAATGCGAAGCTTCAGGACAAACTCCATGGAGACATCCGGACCAACGCCGATAGTGACCTTGCCATCCCACGGATACCGTGTCGTCTGTTTGAGCGCGATCGTCCTTTCGCCAAGCTTCAACTGAGACTCTCCGCCAATGTACAGGTTGACGTAGACCTCGCGGCCATTCTCCGCATACATGTAACCGGCAATTGACGGGACGAATCGTACCACATTCGTGGGGCAGCAGGCACAGGCAAACCACTCGGCCCGAGTCGCGCCGCGGAATGATTCAAGCGGATTCGGATAGAAGAACCGGTCCCCTTCCATCGATACGCCGGAAAGGAATCCATTGTAGACGATCCGCTCAACCACGTCGATGTATTTTGCATCGCCATGCAGCAGGAACATGCGGAAGTTCCAGAAGACATTTGCTATCGCAGCGCACGTCTCGCAATATGCACTCATGTTGGGAAGAGCGTAGGGATGACTGAATCCCTCGTTGCCCCCCGTAGCTCCTATGCCGCCGGTGAGATAAAGCTTCGTGCTTACGACGTCATTCCAGATCCTGTCGATCGCCTTCACGTAGCCGGAATCGCCTGTCAGCGCCGCTACATCGGCCATCCCCGCATACATGTACGCAGCACGGACGGCGTGCCCGACCGCGCTGTCTTGCTCGAGCACGGGGACATGGTCCTGGGCGTACTCTCCGATGAGTTCATGTCCGGTGGAATCACCCCGCTCGTCAAGGAAATATTTGGCTGTACGAAGATACTTCTCCTCGCCCGTAATGCGGTACAGCTTGCAGAGTCCAATTTCGATGACCTGATGCCCGGGCACCTCATGTCTTCCCTTCGGACCGAACGTCGCACAGATCAGGTTCGCGTTCTTCAACGCAATCTCCAGGAGGTTCCGCTTGCCCGTAGCGAGGAAGTGTGCCGCTGCTGCTTCGTAGAGGTGACCCGCATTATAGAGCTCGTGACTTCCATCCTTCTCACCGATCCAGCGGTCCTTTCCGCCCGGTGGCGCATAGATCGAGTCCATGAGTCTTCGCGGAGTGTAGAGGTACCCATCGCTCTCCTGTGCTGCAGCGATGATTGCGATGATACTGTCGAGGTATGCGGAAAGCTGATTGTCTGGATGAACTGCAAGCGAATAGGCCGCCCCTTCGATCGCCTTGAATACATCCGAGTCGTTGAATTGATACCCCTGGTAGTGCCCCTTTTTCAAGCCAGCTGCCTTTGCGAAATTGTCCAACCGGCCGGTGCTCTCACACTCCTTGAAATTATGCGGCACCGTTACCGTGCGATTAATCACGAGACGCGGCAACCAGAATTCGTCATCGATCCGGACGCTCGTGAAGGGAACCGGCCTGATGGGATAGTCCTTCTTGTCCGACTTGCCCGAGGCCACACTCACCGTGGACGCGAGAGAGATGACAAGGAGCAAACGTGCGATCGATTTCATGATGAGAGGACTCTTAGTGGATATGTAAGGGGAATCAACGCGAGCCTGCGACAATCGCACATTCGAACAGCTGTGCCGTTGGTTTGTTTTCTTTTGCTCTGAATGTCACAGCGATCCGCTGATTGTTCTGAACCACCGCCGACGGAATGTCATAGGTCTTCCGTACCGACTCGGATGCTCCAATCGCATCACTCGCAATTCTTACTCCGTCAGCAAGAATGTCAAATGCACAATCTTTGCCGCCACCGGCGAACAGACACTCAAGAGTGAGCGGTTTCGATCCATCGACATCAAGATCGTAGCGGAATGAAATCTGCGATCGAACCCACTTCTTTCCATCCAGTTCCCCTCGTTCAGACCGCCATGCCTGGAAATTATGGTCACGATCCGATTGAATATCTCCGATCACGACCCGGTCGATAATGCCGGCAGGCAAGCTCGGAAGGGAGGCTGCCCGGATTTTCCATTCTTTCGTTGAGTAGACGTTCCAGTAAACCGCGTATCGTTGTCCAAACAATCTATAGAATGGGATGAGTGTGACATCTGCCGGAATGCCTGTTCCCACCGTACGAAACGTCAGAGGCTTTCCAGCGACTGGCTTGATCGATGCATTCAAATCCTGACTCGCCAGGACAAGCGAGGGAGCCTGGGAGGCCGCTCCCTGTGAAACCATCCTGTCGACATCGGGCAGGGCCAACCCGTTTCGCATGTCATCTGTCATCCCCACCGTGCCGAGTTCGCCGGCGAGAACTACCGGACCGTACAGGATTGCCGCGACATGAGGGTTGTCTTCAAGACGCTCCAACCGGAGCTTCATCGACAGACGGATCTTCACAACGTCTCCGTTCTTCCAGGTCCGTCGAACTCGTGCAAACCCCTTGTCAAACGCCAAATCCGAGGCGGGCATGCCGTTCACGTCTATTTCAAAACGATCCGCCGTCCAGGACGGCTTCCGAATGTACAATGAAAACTCGGTCGGTGCTCGAAGCGAGATCGTGATGCTGCTCGATTCGGATTCTGGGAATTTGGTCTCCTGACGGATTACGGCCCCTTTTTCTGTCCAACGAAGCTCGGATGGGATGAACAAACTAACAAAGACTCCATCCGTTGCCTGGAAATAGATACTGCATCCGAGCTTGGAGAATGATTCGATGCCCGATCCATTACAGCAAAAATAGGACGAGTCGGGGATGCCAAATGATTTGAACAGGCCGGATTTGAGCGGGACGTAGTACATGATCGCCCCGCCAACGGTCGGATGATACGTCGGAAGGATGGCACTGAAGAGCGCCCTCTCATAGTATTCGGCATAACGAGCGTCGGCCGACCATGAAAACAGATGATCGGTCAGTTTCAGCATGTTGTAGGTACAGCAATTCTCATGCGATTCCTGGCTGAGTTCATCTGAGAGGTGATGAGGCGCTTCGCGCCAGTACTCGTAATTGCTCGTCCCTCCTGTCGCGTACGAACGAGCACCGACCACTTCATTCCAGAAGTAGGAGGCGGCCATGAAGCAAGCGGTGTCACCGGTGAGTTCGAATTCCCGGGCAGCGCCGATCACCTGCGGAATGTGCGTGTTGACGTGAAGACCCTTGAGCTCGTCGCGCTGAGCGATCAGAGGATCCAGGAATGCACGTTTCTCAAACCTTCGCGCAAGCACAAAGTCGCCGGAGTCCGCCGTGACCGCGTACAGGTTTGACAACACCTCGGTCATCCCGCCAAATTCAGTCTTCAGCATCGCCTGTATCTGCTTCTCGTCCAGTTTGTCTGTCCGATATTTAATCCAGCCCGCCATATGCCGGAGCACTCTCAGTGCATTGTCATCGCCGCAGATCGAGTACATGTCGAACAGACCCGCCATGATCTTGTGGAGAGTGTAGTAGGGCGCCCACACTCGTTTTCCGTTTTCGACCCGATCGATGAATTCTTCGGGGAACGCACTGAGGTAGCCCGACACGCCCAACGATCGCTGACACTCTTCAAGAGACTTGACGACCTTCATTGCCCGCGTCTTTACATTCTCATCTCCCGTGGCGGCATACATCAGCGCACAGGCTGACAAGTAATGTCCTGTGAAGTGCCCGCGGAGTTCACAGTCGGGAGCTTCCCATCCGCCTAGCGGTTCAGATTTCGATGGAATGCCTGCATTGACCCGGAAATTGTGTACGAGGCGATCCACATCGAGGCTGAGCAGGTAGCGTCGATTCCTGTCCAGGAGATCCTTGAGCGGTCCCGGCAGCAAACGTATCCGCTCAAGATCGAACTGCCGAGCCGCGAACTTCACCTTCTCGGACACGGCGAGCTTGTTCACTCGCGGCTTCTCTTTCGATTGGATAGTCTGGCTGGATAAGGTGAGAAGAACGAGACACCAGATGAACGCCATTCGTTTCATCGATGCATCACTCAATAGGTGATCATCACTTTGACAGCGTTATCACGGTAGTCCGCGTTCAGAGCGAAGGCTTCAGGCAGCTGCGTCAGAGGAAAGCGGTGACTGACAATGCTCTTCACGTCGATGAGACCTTTCGATACAAGGTCGATGGCACGAGGGTAGGTGTATTTCATACGCCGGGAGAGCAGAATTGTAAGCCCTTTGCGCCGCGCAGTCGAATGCCGCATCACCAGATCGTCTTCGCGGGGAATCCCGACAAGAACCACGCGACCTCCGTGCCGCGCCATATCGGCGGCGAGCTGAACTGTCGAGTCGGCCCAGGCCGCCTCGAATACCACATCCACGCCACGGCCAAGGGTGAGGATCTTCAGCTTCTCAAGCGGATTGACTCTTGCCGAGTCGATGGGGATACCCCCAAACTTCTCGATGAGCGCCAGTCGCCATGGGAGTTGTTCGATGACATAAACCGGCTTCATCCCTGAGAGCGTCGCCGCCTGCAGGAGCAAAAGGCCAATCGGGCCTGCGCCAATGATCGCTGCCGACTCGTCGGCTTTCGGCCTCGCAAGGCTTACGGCGTGCAGAGCGACCCCAAGCGGTTCGAGCAGCGCCCCCGTTTCCAGATCCATCGAATCTGGGATTGGAAAGCAAGTGTTCGCCGGAACGGTCATTCGTTCGCAGTAACAGCCTCCATCCGGAAACAAACCGCAGAAATGGAGGTTCGTACAGAGGTTTGGATGTCCGCGTTGGCACAGTTCACATTCCCCGCACGGTTGGGCCGGGTCGATGGCGACCCGCATGCCCGTGACGAGGTTTACACCAGCTTCAGTCAACGCATCGTCACCCACCGCCACGACAGTACCGGCGAATTCGTGCCCCATCACGAGCGGCCCGCGCAGTGCTGTGTCGCCGATGCGTCCCTCGAGGTAGGCGTGCAGATCGCTCCCGCAAATTCCCGCAGATCCAACCTTGATGAGCGTTTGTCCTTTGCCGGGGGGACCCGGTTCCGAAAGCTGCTCGACTTTCATTTCACGCGGCGCATGCAGTCGAACACCGACCATTGACATGTCAGATTCCCTTCTGCTTCAGATGGCTGACCGACTCAGGTCAGCAATGCGATGTGAAGCTCAGAACATGCTTTCGCCGTCATACAGAACACCGGCAGGACGATTAAAGGACAGATCGTTCACACCCATCAGTTTCATTGCATCCCAAAGGACGCGGCCTGAATGATCGAACGCCACCGCCGTGTGATGGGGGAAACGCTTTTCGAGAAGAACATGTCGATAGAACCTTCCCATCTCCTTCACAGCGAAGACGGCAATGCAACCGAACGACTTCGGGTTGATATTCAGGATTTCCCCCTCTGCGACGTATGATTTGAGCTCCGCCTCCGCCGTCGACTGCAAGCGGAACAGCGTCATCTTACCCGGACGGATCTGTCCCTCGAGCGTCCCACGCGTGATTTGCGGGTTCTTCCCCGGCTCCATCAGCCTGTGCATGATAAGCTGGTATTTCATTTCGAACGTTGCCATGCACGATGAAGATGTATTGCCGCAATGGAATCCCATGAAGAGATCGTTGTTCGTATAAGAGCCGACAGTCGGGCGGGATTCCTGATACATATCCTGCGGGACGGTATTATTGATGTCGAGGATTGCCGCCGGCATTTCGGTCGCGCACGTGGCGATGTATTCGCTGAGCGCGCCGTAGATATCCGATTCGCAGGAGATCGGGATCCCGTGTGTGGCGAGACGTGAATTGATGAAGCAGGGAACAAAACCGAAGAACTTTTCAAATGACGGCCAGCATTTGTTCGCGAAGACAGCGTACTTTGAAGTGCCTAGATTTTTCTCCATGAAGTCGAGCAACGCGATCTCGAATTGAGCAAGCGGCTCCAGGAGATCGGGATACATGTTCCCCTTACCAAGTTCCTTTGCCATCTCAACCGCGACCGGCTTGATTCGCGGATCCCCCTTCTTCGACAGGAAGATATCATACATGTCAAGCTCGCTGTTCTCCATAATCTCGACACCAAGATCGAACAACGGCTTGATCGGCGCGTGACAGGTGAGAAAGTCGTACGGCCGGGGACCAAACGAGAAAATCTTCAGCTGCTTGAGGCCCAGGTACACACGAGCGACCGGCAAAAACTCGCGGATCATCCCGGCCACTTCCGCGGCGGATCCCACAGGGTTGCGCGGGATGTGGACATTGAGTTTTCGCAGCCCGACGTTGTACGACGCGCTCAGAAGTCCGCAATATGCATCGCCGCGTCCGTCATACAAATCCTGACCGGTTTCCTCCGCCGCGGCCGCGAGCATCACCGGCCCCTGGAACTTCTGCGCCAGCAGCGTGGTCGGCCCCTCGGGACCGAAGTTTCCCAGATACAATGTCAACGCGTTGACGTTCTTTTGCCGGAGTTCTTCCAACGCCTTCAAAACATCCGACTCATTCTCTACAACCGTCTGTAACTCGACGATCGGAATATTGCCCGCCTTGCATTCCTCTGCGACTCTGACCCGGCGCTTGCGCGACAATTCAGCGGGGAAGCAATCTCTGCTTACAGCGAGCAAACCCATCGTAACGACCGGAATATTCTTCATGACAATTCTCCTCTTAATGCATCATCATTTTTGTCCGTAATACGCATCGGGTCCATGCTTCCTCAGGTAATGCTTGTCGACAAGCGACTTCTTCAGAGGCTGGGTGCCCGGGTTGATCTGGAGTGTCAGGAACGCCATCTTCGCGAGCTCCTCCAGGATGTGTCCGTTGTGCAGCGCCTGCTCGGGTGAGTCACCCCATGCAAACGGTCCGTGCCCGCCAACGAGGACCATTGGGATGTCCAAGACAGTGCGCGTCTGAAAAGCACTCACGATCTGCTTGCCCGTCTCTTCCTCATAATCCCCCTCGATCATTTCATCGGTCATCAATTCAGTGCAAGGGATTTCGGTAGGCAGAAAATCGGCATGAGTCGTACCAAGGATGGGCACCGGCTTCAACGCCTGCGCCCATGCGACAGCATACGTCGAATGAGTGTGGACGATTCCACCAATCTCCGGGAAATGTCTGTACAAATGCGTGTGTGTTTTTGTATCTGATGAAGGCTTCAATCTCCCTTCGATCACGTTGTTGTTCAAGTCAACCACCACAATATCGTCCACTTTCAGGTCGGAGTATGGCACGCCACTCGGCTTTATTGCCACCAGGCCCCGCTCCCTGTCGATCCCGCTGACATTCCCGAACGCCTGTACAACGAGTCCAAGCTGCGGCAGTTCTCTGTTCGTTTTCCACACCCGTTGCTTCAGGTTTCTGAGTTCGCTCATCCCTTGTTCCTCCTGCTCTGGATCTCATGTTCGACAAACTCACCGAGGTTGCTGTATCGATCATAGAGTTCGTCGTATCGGCGTGCGCGTCCGGCGTCCGGCCTGTACTCGCGGTCAAGCCCGCTCCCCATGCTCCTCTTCGCATCTTCGACGGACTTGTAGAGGCCGGCAGCGACAGCTGCAAACATCGCGGCCCCCAGAGCACACGTTTGCTCCGAACGCGGAACCCTGATGGGCATGTTCAGCACATCGGCGACAACCTGCATGATGAACGGTGATTTCTTTGCCACGCCGCCGATCGCGATGACACCTTCGATACGCACTCCCTCGGACCGGAAGCGCTCGACGATCTTTCTCGCGCCGAACGCCGTTGATTCGACGAGTGCACGGAAGATCTTTGGTGCATCGCTTGCAAGGGTCAGACCGGTAATTGCCCCTTTCAGCAACTGGTTGGCATCGGGGGTTCGTCGCCCATTCATCCAATCGAGCGCCAGGATTCCCGACTCATCCACTGAAAGCTTCGCTGCGTCCTTCGACAATGCAGCGATCATCTCATCAGCCGCCCATTCGATGAGCTGTTTCTTTTTCTCCTCATCAATGAGATCGCTCTTCGCAACGACATGTTCAAGCGGCCAGAGGAGCACATCCCGGAACCACGCATAGACATCACCAAATGCTGATTGCCCTGCCTCGAGTCCCATCATGCCCGGAATAATCGATCCGTCGACCTGGCCGCAAATCCCCCGCACCATCTTCTGAC
>DATJQB010000416.1:0-2645 GCA_035506075.1 Bacteroidota bacterium
TCAAAGCCGGTCATCATGGGGAGCTATGGCATTGGGATCGAGCGTATCCTTGCCTGCGCGATCGAGCAGAATCACGACGCCGACGGTATTATTTGGGATAAGGCGCTTGCACCGTATCTTGCACACGTGATCGCGATCAACATGAACAACAAGGATGTCGTCTTGCACTCCAACCAGGCATACAAGGCGCTGAATGAAGCAGGTATCGATGCACTCTTCGACGATCGGGCCAACGTATCACCCGGGTTCAAATTTAAGGACGCGGATCTCCTTGGGATGCCTGTACAGGTCATCGTCGGCGAAAAAGGATTGAAGAACGGTCAGGTGGAATTGAAAGTTCGTCGCACAAAAGAACGTTCGATGGTTGCAATCGCAGATCTTATTCCAACAGTCAAGAAGCTGTTGTCCATGGAATGAAGCATGCCGATTTCACCGTTTTACGTCGCAGGGGATTGGAGAGTCTCTCAATCCGGCCGGTCGGCAGGAATTCGAAATCCCTTCGACAACTCGGCAGTGGGAGAAGTCGCGCTCGCCGATGAGACGGATCTGGACGAGGCAGTTGATCGCGCGGTTGCCGGATCGAAAAAGACGCGGGCACTTCAAAGCTTTGAACGCTATGAAGTTCTTTCGTTCATTGCCGCAGCGATTCATGAGCAGAGGGAAGAGTTCGCAGCAGGACTTGTCAACGAGGTCGGAAAACCGATCGCATCGGCAAGAACAGAGATTGAGCGGACAATAACGACTTTTCAGTACGCGGCAGAGGAAGCGCGCAGGCTTGGGGGGGATGTCGTGCCGTTGGATATTACGGCTGCCGGTCAGAATCGGTTTGGCGTCGTGCGCCGGTTTCCTCTTGGCGTCGTGCTCGGAATTTCCCCTTTCAATTTTCCTCTCAACCTTGTTGCACACAAGGTCGCACCTGCAATCGCCGCCGGAAACGCGGTCATTCTGAAACCGGCGACACAGGCCACACTCACAAGCCTGAGACTGGCGAAGATTGTTGAAGCATCCGGATTTCCGAAAGAGGCATTCAGCGTTGTGCCGTGCACGAATACTGACGCAGAACGGCTGGTCGCCAACGGGCGAATCAAGTTGTTCAGCTTCACGGGAAGCCCGGCGGTCGGTTGGAAATTGAAGGCGCAGGCGGGCAAGAAAAAAGTGGTTCTCGAGCTTGGGGGCAACGCCGGAGTCATCGTCGACCGGAGTGCTGATGTGGAACTGGCAGTACGCAAGAATGTGCTTGGCTCGTTCGTCTACGCTGGCCAGGTTTGCATCAAAGTACAGCGCATCTATGTCCATGCAGACGTCTTCGAGCAGTACAAGAAGCTTTTTGTCGAAGCGGCGAGCGTGATCGCAGCCGGAGATCCTCGCAGGACGGACACCATCGTTGGCCCGGTAATCAATTCCGAAGCTGCGGACCGGATCGAAGGGTGGATTGATGAAGCGCGTCAGCTAGGCGCGAACATCCTTGTCGGCGGCGGACGCAGGGGAAACGTTATCCAGCCGACCGTCATGACAGATGTCCCGGTGACAGCAAACGTGTTTTGTGCCGAAGTATTCGGGCCCGTGGTGACATTACACAAGTTCGGTTCCATCGAAGAAGCCGTCGCAGGAGTTAACGATTCCCGTTATGGACTGCAGGCCGGTTTATTCACGAATGATTATCGCAGTATTTTGTACGCGTACGAGCATCTCGATGTCGGGGCGGTTATTGTGAATGAGAACCCGACCTTCCGGGTTGACAACATGCCATATGGCGGTGTGAAGGATTCGGGTTTCGGAAGAGAAGGCGTACGCTATGCAATTGAAGAAATGACAGAACCAAAAATGCTCGCGCTCGGAGTGTAGAGTTGCACCGCGATTGACTTCCTGCTTTGTACTTTGTACTCTCTGCTTGAACCACGCTTTCAGAACTGACGCAGCACCCGGGTAATTATGCCAGAGTTTGTCCACATCCATAACCACTCCCACTACAGCCTGCTCGATGGTGCGGCAACCGTAGAGGCGCTGATCGGCGCCGCCGTGCAAAACAAGATGTCGGCAGTCGCGCTGACCGATCATGGCGTTATGTTTGGGGCGCTCGAGTTCTATAAGAAGGCGAAGAAGGCGGGTATCAAGCCGATCGTCGGTTGTGAAGCGTATATCGTTACACGCGGAAGCCGGTTCGACAAGTCCCTCCAATCAGAAAAATCCAGCCAGGGACAGGGAAGAGGCATCTACCATCACATCCTCCTTCTAGCAAAGGACGAACGCGGTTACAGGAACCTGATCAAACTTGTAACGCTGGGGCATACGGAGGGCTATTACTACAAGCCCAGGATCGACGTCGAACTCCTCAGTCAGTACAAGGAAGGGATCGTCGTAACATCGGCCTGTCCGGGCGGCGTTGTCGGTTCCCACCTCGTGAATGGAAACTATGATGAAGCGCGCAATGTCGCGGGACTCTATAAGGACATTTTTGGCGAAGACTTCTACATCGAGATTCAGAATCACGGTCTCGAGGTTGAAATCCCGATTCTCAAGAACGCCCCGCGGATTGCAAAAGAACTTGGCGTGAAGCTTGTTGGGACGAACGACTGCCATTACGTGAATGCCCAGCACGCCATGGCGCACAATATCATGCTGTGCATCCCGGACGCTACAAGCAC
>DATJQB010000417.1:0-4633 GCA_035506075.1 Bacteroidota bacterium
TGAATACTCACGCGTCCAGAGCGGGAACGACATCAACAACGACAACTTTTACGATCTCGGGACAGGACAGAATTGGCAGCGGAGCACGAACACGGTCTACACCCTGCGCGTCGATTTCAACAGCCAGGTACATCCGTTGCACCTGCTGAAGACCGGATTCGAATTCAACTATGAAGAGGTGCAGTCTACCCAAATCAACTACCCAACTGCGCCGATTGTTGTGAACAACGTGACTGTTTACCCGCCGTTCCCCGATTCCTTGCGAAGCAGCGGCTACCACGGGACCGGTTTGTATCCCGGGTATGGACTGTACCGGTGGGTACTCAACAACTATCCAAACCGGGGCTCGATGTGGCTGCAGGACAATATTGAATTTGAGGGTTTGAACCTGCACGTCGGCTTGCGGTACGATTACTTTGACCTCGGGAAACAGGTGTACGATTCGCAGTTTGAACAGGCATGGCTGCGCGCCGTGAATGCGTCGCAGGCGAGCTCCGGTCAAACGTCGCTGCTGACCAAGGTCCCGTGGGCGGACCAAATCACCGATGGAAGCACATTCCTCTATTACGTCCTCCACGGCTACGTCAGCCCCCGGCTGTCCATTGGATATCCGGTGACCGACCGCATCGTGTTCTATTTCAATTACGACCATCTCCTGCAGTTCCCAGAGCGTGACGACTACTACAGGGATCCGTTCATTCTCGGACTGTCGGGCAACTGGATCGGCAACCCATCCCTCAAACCGCAGAGGACAGTAGAGTATGAGTCGGGTTTCGAGGACCAGGTGAGCGACGATATGGCATTCGCGATCCGTGCCTACTATAAGGACATTTTCGATTACGCAACGCTGACCTCGACGACGAACGGCGTCAATCGACTCTACGTCAATCTTGACTACGCCAGCTCTCGCGGCTTTGAGGTCACATGGAACCAGGCGATCGGGAGCAATTTCTCTGCAAACGCGACCTACACGTATCAGATCGCCAAGGGGCGTTCTTCAAACCCGCTCGCATCGATCTTTACACCGCAATTCCTGTTGCCGCGCGAAGTGCGCCTCGATTGGGATCAGGAGCACACCGTGAACATGTTCCTCAGATACGAGGTCGGCCCGAAGGAGGAAGGAAAGCTGTTCGGCCTGCCCTTTGTGAATAACTGGAAGATGTCTTTAAAGTGGCAGTTCGGGAGCGGCTTCCCGTTCACTGCATGGGCGCCGAGACAAACCGACGTGAATCACCCGCTCCTTGTGAACAACGAGACGATGCCGTACAACAGTACAGTAGGTCTGTCGCTCGCGAAGGGCTTCTACATCTTCAACCAGATCAATTCTGAAGTCACGCTTGATGTCGAAAACCTGCTCAACAGACGCAATGTGAGAGCCGTGTATAACTACACCGGCACTCCTCCGGTTTACGGAGACATCGACCCCGATTCGCGCCAGATCATTGATTATTACCGGACAGGGTACAATCTTGACCCGTCGTTCTTTGACCCGGGTCGTCAGATCTTTCTGGGCGTTCGGCTGAGCTGGCAATAGGATTTTTCCAAGATCCATGACACATATTTTTCAGGACGATAGAGGTTTTATGGTTCAGACATACAAACGATTTGCACTCTTTGCGCTGACGCTGCTTCTGCCGGTGCTCGTATTCTCGGCGCCTCGTGAAACGAAGTACAGGATTCGGAAGCCCGCCGACCAGGCAGAGCTCTCCAAGACTTCAGCCACAACTCAGTTCCATGGGATCAAGCAGGGGTTCGACATCGCCGTCTGGATGGGAAACATGAGCTGCATGGGCTTGAACTACTCGGGAGCCAGCACGACCCCCGATGGCTTCGGCCTGGAGTATCCCAAAGGGAGAGGCATTGAGCACCTCTTTGGCGCAGCGCCGTGGATCGGGGCTCTGGTCGATACTGCCACCTCTGGTCCTCCAAGAATCATCAAAGCCGTTACCACCGGGTACGAGGGATGGACGGGACCGTTCTTCGAGTTCCACGGCAACCCCGACGGCCGGGACACGTTCTTCATCACCTCCGACAAGATCCCGAACGGTCACAATATCAGGGGATTCGACGACGACGGTGACGGCAAAATCGATGAAGACGAGCTGAACGGCGTCGACGACGACCACGACGGGCTGATCGACGAGGATTATGGTGCGATATCAGAACATGATGCATACGTAACGTATTCAGATATCTACGGCGATCCCAATCCGATCCTCCAGCACGTCCCCCTCGGCGTAAAGGTCTGGCAGCGGTCGCTTGCCTGGGCTGCCGACGTGAAGGAGCCGATTCTGCCGTTCGAATACTATTTCATCAACGTTGGTACCCGTGTCCTCAACCAGGTTTATGTCGGCTTCTTTGCAGACGCAGATGTGGGACCGAAGTCGGTTGGCGGTTATTATGGACATGATTTCTCCGCGTATATGCCTGATCTACGGACCGCCTACGTGGCGAACCCGCAGGACAGGCCGTCGACGCCAGTCGGTTTCACTGTGCTGGGCACTCCCAAATCGCTCGATTCATTGTGCTACACGTTCCAGTGGTACCCCGGCCCTCAGACGCCGTCAACCGATCTTCTCCGGTATAACATGATGGCCTCGTGTTTCGTCAAGCCCGATGAATATCCGGCGTTGTCTGATACAAGGTTCTTCTTCTCGTTCGGGGCGTTCGATTCCTTCAAACCGGGTGATACCCTCAAGATCGTCATGGCTATCGAATCGGGCGAGGGAATTTCTCAGGGCCCCAACAACCTGCGCGACAATGCGGCGAAGGCGCTTGAGCTTTACTCCAGGGGTTGGACGACGCCTCCGACACCCGGTGGACCACCGCTCCATATTTCCGTGGGGAACGACCGCGTAACCCTGAACTGGAAATGGCAGCCGGGTGATGTACGTTGCGATCCCCTGCAGACGTGGGACGACTCTAACAAGTTCATTGGTGCACTTCCTCCCGATCACTGGAGAAGAAGGAACTCCCAGAACCGCTGCGATTTGATCAAGCAGAAGGGGCTGACGGGTGGACGGACGTTTGAGGGCTTCAGAGTCTGGCGCAGCACCTCCCCCGTATACGACCAGGCGAGTTTTGCTCTGCTCGCGCAGTATGATGTCCATGACAACCTCGGCTTTGGAGAAGGAGGAGTGTTGGAGGATCCGACCATCGATTCTGGAGCGGCGTTGCAAGGGTATACCTACACCGATTCCAATCTGGTGAGAGGACGATACTATTGGTATGCAGTCACGTCGTTTTCGATCCCCGGAGTGACGGTTGTGCAGACGGTCGATACAAACCATGTGGTCACAAACGACACGCTAACCTCGCCGGCTCTTGAATCGGCGTTTACCGATAACGACACGCTTGTAATCATCCCGTTTGCCCCATCGAAATCGCTTGGGGAGGTGAAGGTAGTGCCGAATCCGTACAGGACCGACCAGGACTACACCGCTGAGAACGGCGGTTGGGAAGGGGTCGGAAGAAACTGGAGTGAAAGCCAGCGGGTGATCTGGTTCATCCATCTGCCGGCAGTATGCACGGTCCGGATATTTACGCTGACGGGAGACATCGTAGCGACTCTTCGACATGACGATCCCGAGCGTCAGGCGCTGGAGCGGCTCGATGGACAGCCGAGGCCAGTCGGCCAGGAAGAATGGCATTTGCTGTCGGAAAGCGGACGCGCGGTGGCGAGCGGCGTCTACATTTATACTGTCGAATCGCAGTACGGAAGACAGATCGGGAAGTTCGTTATCATTCGCTAGAGAAGCGATGACGAAGACACAGTCTGTAAGGAGAATTGAACATGAAAGAGAGTGTACAAATGCTTAGAGCGCTGATACTTACGACGGTTATCGTGCTGATCGCCGTATCGACAGGCCAGGCGGGAGACAGGTCGGGGACGGTTTCGGAAGAGTTTCTGAAACTGCCGTTAAGCGCGCGGGCTGTCGGCATGGGTGGAGCACAGGTGGCAATCGCCGAGGGGGTATCCTCGATCGGCTTCAATCCGGCCGGGATGATGTCGGTGGACAATTACGCGTTTGGCGCGACGTATACGGCGTGGTTTGCGCAGATCCAGCACAGCTACATGGGCGTGGTGAAGAACTTCCCCGGCTTCGGTGCGCTTGGAGTGAGCGTGACGATCCTGACGACGGATGACATGCAAGAGACGACGCCGGCATATCCGGAGGGGGATGGATTGAATTTCCGCGCAAGCGATTATGCGTTCAGCGTGGCGTATGCACGTCAGGTGAGCGATAAATTCATGGTGGGAGTGAATGCGAAGATCATCCAGTCGTACCTGTACAACACGCAGATCGGCGCATCTTCGTTCGCGTTCGACGTCGGTACGCTGTACGACATCCCGCGGCTTCGAAGCCGGCTGGGAGTTGCGCTGACAAACATCGGCAAAGACGTGCAGTTCTTGAATGAGCCGTATTCGCTGCCGACGGCACTGAGGTTCGGTATTCTTGTCGATGTCCTCAACCAGGGAAGTCACCAGCTCAAGACCACCCTCCAGATATCGCGGAACAACGACACAGAGGAACAGTACAACGTGGGGGGTGAATATGTCCTCAGCGGGATATTCTCCCTGCGAGCTGGCTACAAGTTTGCGTATGACAATGAGGATATTACCGCAGGATTC
>DATJQB010000418.1:0-2636 GCA_035506075.1 Bacteroidota bacterium
CATTCGGCGCCATCCACACGAACGTGTTGACGATCAGGACGCACAGGGCGACCTTCACGCCCGATCCGCGCGGACGTTTCACCGGCGGCGTATTCTTCTCCCGCCGGAAGAGGACAACGGCAAAGACGACTGCGGCAATCAACGACAAGACCGTGAACAACGAGATGAACCAATGGGGCACAAACAACGGGACCGTCCCCAGCTGGACAAGAAAGTACTTCTCCGTTTTTCCCGCCGGCTGGCCGGCGTCGAATCGATCCACCAGCCGGAGAATCAGATCGCCCGCCCGTTGAAAACCCGACGGGGTGAAATTCGAGAGGTTGTCGAGGGGAGTGTGAATGGGAAATTCCACGTCCGAGGTGAGATCGAGCGCAGGGATTCCTCGCTCGATGAAGGGGATATGATCCGACCCGGTGGAGCCGCCTGCTGACGCATTGATCGTGGCGAACCGCGTGGGGTAGCGCAGACCGGAATAGTGGAGGGCGCCGTAGAATTCCTCGAACGCCGCGTCCACGAGCCAGCGCGGACTACTCACCTGGTACGGGGCATCGGGATCGATATCGAGCGGTCCATCGCCGTCGACCATATCGAGCTGGAACATAAGGGCGATGCTGTCGAGACCGGGGTAGTGGAGTACGAAATACCCTGAACCGCGCAATCCCTGCTCTTCCCCGCCCCAGAGACAGAACATGATCGTGGAATGATGACGGTGTTGACCGAGGACACGAGCGAGCTCCAAGACGAGTGCTGCCCCCGATCCGTCGTCATTTGCACCGGGAACTTCCGGCCCGGCAGAATCCATATGGCCGCCGATCAGAATTGTCCGGCTTGTGTCCCCCTTCAGCACACCGACCGCGATCCCGCTCGTCGTGTTGACTCCCCCCGCAACTTCCATCGGGATTAGGAACGTGTCCAGGCAACCGAAGGCTTTCAGTCGTTCCAGCGCGAACTCCATGGCGCGATGTTCGGCTGGCGAGCCCATCGGACGCGGGCCGATTTCTCCCGCGATCACGCGGAGATTCGCCATGGCGCTGTCGATCGAGACCTCCGGCGCGGTCGGCTGAGCCGACAATTGTGCGAGACAGCAGAACAGCAACACTACATGGGAGACGAAAGCAGTAATTATTCGACGCATGACTGCGTCCTCCGGAAGAATGCCATTATTGGTGATCTGGACCGCCGGGGGGCCAGGATTTCTCTTGCGTCCCATGGCGCATGTTGGCGATCCGCGCAAGAACGAACAGGAGATCAGAGAGACGGTTGACGAAGGTGAGGATCGAAGGATTCAGGGGTTCGGCATGGGAAAGCGTCACGCACGCGCGCTCAGCACGCCGACAAACGGCGCGTGCGATGTGGAGACGCGAGGCTTCAGGTGATCCGCCGGGAAGAACGAAGTGCGTGAGATGCGGAAGCTGGGCATCGGCGGCATCTATGCGGCCTTCCAGGAACAGGATGTCGTCAGGATTCATCATTCGTTGCGGTGCCCGTCCCGCATTCGTCGGCGTCGCAAGCTCCGCGCCGAGGACGAAGAGGCGGTCCTGGATGGTTGCCATGAGATCACGGAGCTCGTTATCCTGACTTTCCGCCGCCACAATTCCGAGGTGCGCATTCAGTTCGTCGACGTTGCCGTACGCCTCGACTCGCAGAGCGTCTTTTGCAACTCTCTGCCCGCCGAACAGCGAGGTTTCTCCTTTGTCTCCGGTGCGGGTGTAGATTTTCATAGCGATAAGAAGGGTGCACCAATGTAGAGATTTGGCGAGCGACACGCAACGGCGGGTTCCATTGCCTTTCCCTGCCTCTGTGTGTATCTTCTCTGCATGGCCACCAAAGAACGACTTTTTCTCCTCGACGGAACCGCTCTTGCGTACCGCGCCTACTTTTCCTTCATCGGCCGGCCGCTCATCAACAGCAAGGGGATGAACACCAGCGCGATCTACGGATTTACCACCGCGCTCATGAAGATCCTCGATGACGAACGCCCGGATCACATCGCGGTCGTCTTCGACACGCCCGAACCTACGTTCCGCCACAAGATGTATGAGCAATACAAGGCAACCCGCGAGAGAATGCCCGAGGACATGGTGGCTCAGCTACAAGGGCTGAAGGAAGTGGTCCGCGCCTTCAATGCTCCTTTGATCGAACTTCCCGGCTATGAGGCGGACGACGTCATGGGAACGCTCGCTCGCCGCGCCGAACGTGAAGGGGTCATCACGTATCTGGTCACCGGCGACAAGGATTTCATGCAGCTGATATCCCCGCTCATCAAGATCTACCGACCGGGCAAGGCGGGCGCAGAGGCGGAAGTGGTCGACGAGCGCGGCGTGAAGGAGAAATTCGGCGTCGCACCAGATGCCGTCATCGATGTCCTCGCACTCATCGGGGACAAATCGGACAATGTGCCGGGTGTTCCGGGAATTGGAGAGAAGACCGCCATCCCGCTGGTGCAGGAGTTCGGCTCGCTCGAAGGGGTGTTCAAGAATATTGAAAAGATTCCGCAGAAGGGCGTCAAAGACAAGCTCACGACGCACCGAGACCTGGCATTTCTCTCGAAGCGCCTTGTAACGATCGACGTCGATGCTCCGGTCAAGATTGATTTTCACCAATTGCGCGCCGCCGACCGCGACGTCGCGCGGCTG
>DATJQB010000419.1:0-8958 GCA_035506075.1 Bacteroidota bacterium
GCTTGTGGCGGGTGTCAACGATACGATCACTAATATCGTCAACCCGTTGATGGTGACAGCTGACTACGTGGACAAGGTGAGCAAAGGCGTCATTCCACCGGAGATCACCGATACCTACAAGGGTCAGTACAACATCATCAAGAACAACTTGAACGCGGTTGTCAAGATGATGGCCGAACTCCTGGCCGAGACGGACAAGATCATCAAGGCAGCAGCAGACGGTGAGCTCGATAAGCGTGCCGACGCGAAAAAGTTTGTCGGCGGCTGGAATCAGCTTGTTGCGGGTGTCAACGATACGATCACCAATATCGTTAACCCGTTGATGGTGACCGCTGACTACGTGGACAAGGTAAGCAAAGGCGTCATTCCGCCTGAGATCACCGATACTTACAAGGGTCAGTACAACGTCATCAAGAATAACTTGAACGCAGTTGTCAAGATGATGGCCGAACTGCTGGCCGAGACGGACAAGATCATCAAGGCAGCAGCAGACGGTGAGCTCGATAAGCGTGCCGACGCGAAGAAGTTTGTCGGCGGCTGGAATCAGCTTGTGGCGGGTGTCAACGATACGATCACTAATATCGTCAACCCGTTGATGGTGACAGCTGACTACGTGGACAAGGTGAGCAAAGGTGTGATTCCGCCTGAGATCACCGATACCTACAAAGGCCAGTACAATGTCATCAAGAACAACCTGAATGCAGTCGTGAAGATGATGAGCGAGCTGTTGGCGGAGACGGACAAGATCATCAAGGCAGCGGCAGACGGTGAGCTCGATAAGCGTGCCGACGCGAAAAAGTTTGTCGGCGGCTGGAATCAGCTTGTGGCGGGTGTCAACGACACGATCACCAATATCGTTAACCCGTTGATGGTCACGGCGGATTACGTCGATCGCATCTCGAAGGGGAATATTCCGGCTCAGATAACGGACACGTACAAAGGCCAGTACAATCTCATCAAGACGAATCTTAACCAGTGCGTCGTGACTGTCAATGCCCTCGTCGCCGACGCGACGATGCTTGCACAGGCGGCAGTGGAAGGGAAGCTCTCGACACGTGCGGATGCGGCGAAACACCAGGGAGATTTCCGGAAGATCGTTCAGGGAGTCAACGAGACGCTGGATGCAGTGATCAAGCCCGTGCAGGAGGGGACGACGGTGCTTGAGAAGATGGCCCAGGGGGACCTGACTCACCGCGTGACAGGATCGTACCAGGGGGATCACCAGTTGATCAAGGATAGCATCAATACGGTGGCGGAGTCGTTGAACAAGGCGCTGCTGGATGTGTCCTCGGCGGTAGGAGCGACTGCGAGTGCGAGCAGCCAGATCTCGTCGAGTACGGAGGAGATGGCGGCCGGGGCACAGGAGCAGACGACTCAGGCAGCAGAGGTGGCGACGGCGGTCGAGGAGATGACGAAGACCATCATGGAGAACGCGAAGAATGCAGTGAGTGCGGCCGATACGGCGAAGAAAGCGAAGGACTCTGCAGGTCAGGGGGGAGAAGTGGTGGACGAGACGATCTCCGGGATGAAGCGGATAGCTGATGTCGTGAACAAGTCGGCTCAGACGGTTCGAGCGTTAGGTCGCTCGAGTGAGCAGATCGGTGATATTATTGCGGTGATTGATGATATCGCGGATCAGACGAACCTTCTGGCGTTGAATGCTGCGATCGAAGCGGCACGCGCCGGAGAGCAGGGTCGGGGCTTTGCGGTGGTGGCGGACGAGGTGAGGAAACTGGCCGAGCGCACGACAAAGGCAACGAAGGAAATCGCCGGGATGATCAAGCAGATCCAGGGAGACACGGCTGGAGCGGTGAGCTCGATGGATGAAGGGACCCTGGAGGTGGACAAGGGGATCAAGCTGGCGGACAAGGCTGGAGCGTCGCTCAAGGAGATCGTGGGGATCTCGCAGACGGTGACAGAGATGATCACACAGATCGCGGCGGCGAGTGAGCAGCAGTCGAGCACGAGCGAACAGATTTCGAAGAACGTGGAGGCGATAAGCAGTGTGACGGGGCAGACGGCGAGCGGCACGCAGCAGGTGGCCCGGGCGGCGGAGGATCTGAACCGGTTGACGGACAACCTGCAGAAGCTGATCTCGAACTTCCGGCTGACGGGCTCGGGTGAGACGCAGCAGGGCAAGTCAACCGACGAGGGACGTTCCTCCCTGGCTGTCAGAGAAAACGGTAAACTTGTCCATCACAACTAAAAAGCAAGGAGATGGAGGGGGCGGTACTGGACGCAGAATGTCCAGCCGCCCCTCCACCGTTCCCGGCAAGGAGATTGAAATGAGCCAGGTAACAGCGAAAGAACTGACATCACAGGCAAGCAGCGACGAGCTGCTTCAGTTGGTGAGCTTTAATATCGGCGACGAGGAGTTTGGCGTCGATATTCTGAAAGTCCAGGAAATCAATCGGATGCTTGACGTGACAAAGGTCCCGAACGCGCCGGAGTATGTCGACGGTGTGATCAACCTGCGGGGGAGAGTGATCCCGATTATCGATCTTCGCCGGCGGTTCAACATGGAACGGAAGGAGCGGGACAAGAACACAAGGATCATTGTCGTGGAATTGCAGGGGAAGACAGTTGGATTCCTTGTCGATGGTGTGCGGGAAGTGCTGCGCATACCGAAGAGTGTCACGGAACCGCCTCCGGCAATGACAACGCGGATTGGCGGTGACTACATCACGGCGGTTGGGAAACTCGAGGATCGATTGCTCATCTTGCTCGATCTCGAGCGTGTGCTGACGGGAGAGGCGTTTGCATCGATGGAGGCTGCCGCAGCATGATGCGGTAATTCAGTCTCGCGGATCGACGATACTCACGGTTGTCCCTGGCAGGTGGTTGAATGGCTTTTACGTTCTTCTTCAGAGACACACATATTCTGGATCTTGTGGCAAAGCACGTCGTGCCGGATGTGACCGGGTACAGCAGAGTTCGGGTGTGGGATGCTGGTTGTGCTATGGGCCCCGAGCCGTACTCGCTGGCGATTTATTTAGCAGAGAACATGGGTCGATTCGCATTCCGCAACATAAACATCCTGGCGACGGACATTGACGAGAGCGGAGGTTTCGGGAAGATCATTGAGGAGGGAATTTATTCAGATGAGGAGTTGAAACGAATCCCGCGCCCGCTTTTCGACAAGTACTTTGAAGCCGCCGACAGGCCCGGACATTTCCGGATCAACGAAAGCATTCGCTCCAGTATCAAATTCCAATACCATGATCTGTTGTCCCTGCAACCTCCGGGGAATACGTTTCACATGATCATGTGTAAGAATGTGCTTCTTCATTTCAGCCCGAAACAACGGGTCGAAGTGATCAGGATGTTCCATTCCGTGCTGACGCCCGGGGGATGGTTTTGCACGGAGCAAACTCAGAAGATGCCTGAAGAGAATGAGCATCTCTTCGCCCGCGTCGGATCAGACGGGCAGCTGTTCCGAAGAGTGTGACTATCCGCCCTCCGGTAAAGTCATTACCGGCGTGCAGGAATCCTCTCAAGATGGTGGCAGGATTGATGTCACAGCTCCAGGCATCAGGTCCAAGCTCATCCATTGCAGTGAGAGACAGCAGCAAGCCCGCCCTTCATTGCTGACATTTCGAGGTGTTCGATGAAAGTTGTCAGGCTCCGGGGACGAGAAACAGTGTATTCAAGCAATGTGTACCTGGTGCTCGGGAGCTGGAATAAATTGGACGATGTCAACACTCTGGTCGATGTCGGCCCGGACGGGTTCGTTCTGTCCGAAGTCTGGTCGCTTTCGACGGGCGTGGGTAAAGTGCCGGTTGAGCAGGTCGTGCTGACGCACAGCCACTCTGATCACGCTGGCGGAGTCGGAACGATAAAGGGCGCCCTGAACCCGATAGTCATAGCACAGACAAAGTGTCCCGGAGTGGACCGGATCGTTGAGAGCGGAGACATTATCCGGATGGGAGATCGCGAGTTCGAGGTGCTGCCCGTCCCGGACCATTCAAGCGATTCGGTTTGTCTGCTTTGCTGCGAGGAGGGAGTCGTGTTCACAGGGGATACGACCCTCAGTCTCCATGACTCAAGTGAGAGCCACAGCCGGGAGTTCATCGCTTTTCTGGAAAGACTCCTGACATGCCGCGTGCGCTTGATTTATCCCGGTCACGGGGCAGCAATCGAAAATGGTGTGGAACATATGATCAGTGAAAGCCTTCGGATTGCCAAAGGCGGGATGTGTCTCAGAAAACCTGTCAGTGTTTGAATTGAATCGCCGGGTAGAATTGAACGTCAGGAAGAATCCATGCAATCAAGAAGTACTGCTCCGAAGGATGTCACAAGGCGACAGGGGCCGCTCTCGGAAGTTGACGATGCGTTCATTGAAACCTTGTTGTCGGTGCTTCCCATGGGTGTCGATATTACGGATTTGAGCGGCACGATCCTCTTTGCTACGCCTCCATTCATCAGGCAGGTTGGCACGGACCCGGTTGGAAGGAAATGCTGGGATGTCTATCGCGACGACAGGTGCCGCTGTCCGGGATGCCCGATTCAGCATGGCTTTGCCCCGGACGGTACAAAGCAAATCACATCAATCGGCATGCTCAACGGGAAGTCGTTCATCATCACGCACGCGCTCTTTCAGTACCGCGGTCAGCCGGCAATGATGAAACTTTTCCAGGACGTCACGGAAGATTTCAACAGGCATGCGGAATTGCTCGAATCGAAAGAACGGTTCACTCGGATCGTCGAGGGAATCAACGACATTGTGTATTCCTTTCATGCTGACGGCCTGAACGAGATGTTCATCAGCTCTGGATTTGAAAAACTGACCGGCTATTCTCTTGAAGAAATCAGACTGAAGGGGGGAGTGCTGGAGTTCCTCGCCGGCCATGTGGGATCATCCGAACTGAAACAGCTCAGAACTGACCTCGAGAAAATGAAACGCACGTTTTCCGAGAGCCTCACGCGCACCTGGTGGATGACGGCAAAATCAGGGAAAAGGATTTGCTTCGAGGATCGGGTACGGCCCGTCTATGAGCACGGCAAACTCATACGCGTCGAGGGGATGCTGCGCGATATTACTGAACGAACAATCGCTGAGATGCAATTGATTGAAGCGGCGACGCGCGACGAACAGGAGCGTAAGCGGGTCGAAAAAGAACTCAAGGAAAGTGAGGATCGTTTCCACACGCTCTTTGACCTGTGCCCGGATCCAATTCTCGTCGTCGCAGGCCCCACTATTGAATACATCAATGAAGCCGGGATACGGCTTCTTGGAGCCGAGAGGCGGGAACAGCTCGCTGGACAGCCGTTCTCGGACTTCGTCGATCCCGACAGCTGGGGCGAGAGCTTTGAAACCGCAGGTGATCAACTCGTGCCGCGCCGCGCTATGGAGCTCACGGAGTGCATGTATGTGCGACGAGACAAGACAAAAGTTCAGGTTGAAGTTGTGGCTGCTCCTTTCAAGATAAACGACTGCGAAGCCGTCCAACTGGTCGCACGGGATATTTCAGCAAGAAAGTCACTCGAATCGACAATCGTATCAAGGCAGAAGCTGGCGGATTTAGGCACGCTGGCGGCGGGAGTTGCTCATGAAATCAACTCTCCGCTGCAGGTCATCACGGGCGTGACGCAGAGTCTTTCAAAGCGGATCGAAAAGAACGAGTTCGATCCGGATCACTTCAAGAAGGATCTTGAGGTCGCAAACCGGAATGCGTGGCGATGTGTCTCGATTACCCGCGCGTTACTCACCTATTCGAGGCCTTCGGCAGAAAGCCTCGAGCCGCACGGCGTGAGCGAATTGCTCAACGAGGCGCTCCTCCTCATCGAACATCAGTTGAAGAGTTGGTCCAACGTCTTTATCCATACCCGGCTGGGGGAGAATCTTCCCGAGGTGCTCTGCAATCGCAACCAGATGATCCAGGTTGTCCTCAACTTGCTGACGAATGCGCGCGATGCGATGCCTGATGGAGGCGAAATCTGGATCGAATCGCGCTACGATGAAGCGTTGAAACAGGTCTTCATTCAGGTCCAGGACACCGGCACAGGAATCCCTGAGCACCTTTGCGAGAAGATATTCAACCCGTTTTTCACCACAAAACCTCTTGGCAAGGGGACCGGGCTTGGCCTCTCCATATCCCTTGGCATCGTCAAGTCGTTTGGGGGGGATCTCCGGATTGCGAGAACCGGACCTGAGGGGACAGCGATCGTGATCGTCATGCCAGAGCTTAGTTCCTCAGTGGCATTCACGACGGGATCTTTGGATGGCGGAAGGTACAGCGATCGCCACGATCCGATCATTCGACAGTAACCTTTGCACGAAGGAATAACTGACGTGGCAGAAATACTTGTCATTGACGATGAAGCCGATGAGCGGGATCTGATGATCTCGTGGCTCGAAGAAGCCGGCCATGTTGTCCGGAACGCATCCTCCGGGGAATCAGGGGTCGACATGCTCAAATCCATTCACATCGATCTCGCAGTGATCGACGTCTTTATGCCCGGCATGGGTGGGATACGAACGATACGAAAGATACGGACCATGATACCGGCAATTCCGGTCATCGCCATTTCCGGCTATCTTCAAGACGACGTGGCTCTGGATGTTCGGACGCTTGGCGTGGTGTCCCTCGAAAAGCCGTTCTTGCCGGAACAACTTATCAAACAGGTTGCAGAATGTCTGTTTACCCTAGAATGATGAGAGGGAAAAAGCTCATGCATCGAATTCTCGTTGTAGACGATGAACCTGATGTGCTAAATCATCTTGAACAGGAACTTGGCAGAAACGGATGGGAGACAGGCCGGGCCGAGAATGGCGTCGAAGCAGTACTCAAGGTGCTGGATGGGGGGTGGGATATTGTCCTCATGGACATTCGCATGCCCCATCTCAATGGTGTACACGCACTGAGATTGATGAAACGAATTGCACCCGCACTGCCGGTCATCATGTTCACAGGACAAGCGGGCCAGGGAGACATGCTCGAAACGCGCCGGCTCGGTGCGTACGCATGCCTCCTCAAACCCATCGACTTCGACAGGCTTCTGAGCACACTGGAGACATGCCTGACCGCCGGGGTCGATTCAGCCGCGTAATGCCTGGACCGAACCAGCCCACAGCGCCAAGCTGAAGAGAGAATGGAAGTATAAACTCGGTTCCTGCCGATGCGTTGGAGAACGCATCACATCCTCGCATACATCCCGCCAGAGAAGGTCTCAGCGTTGACGATCCCTTCGCTGAGACCTTTTTCATTTCGCTGAACTGTCCTTCCGCAAAGACGGATTGACTTTCTCAGGGTCCCAGAACCGGAACTCGTTCAACTGAACAATATTGGCCACACAGCCCCGGATGATGCCGCCTCGAGCGGGGGCAGACGAGAGGCGAACCATTGAATTCAGGTGATATTCCAGCAAAGCAATCCCGGTTCCTGATTTGTCAATCGTGGTACGGACTTTGAAAATGTGATCTCCGAGATCCGCTTCCTGCAGCTTGTGGGATCGGATTTCACTCCGCTCTCATACAACATTCAAATCAACATCATAACAAGGGGTTACAATGAAGACACTACTTGCGTGTGTCCTTATGGCAGTCGTTGTTGTAGCTACAACAACGGCGCAGAAAAAAGGAACTGCTACGGAAGCTGAAGCGCTTGTCAAGAAGGCGGTCACGTTCGTGAAGGTGAACGGGAAAGAAAAAGCCTTCGCAGAGTTCAGTGATCCGAAAGGAAAGTTCGTTTCGGGTGAGCTTTACATTTTTGTTTACGATCTAACCGGCAAATGCCTTGCTCATGGAGGCAACGCGAAAATGGTCGGCAAGGATTTGATCGATCTCAAGGATGCGGATGGGAAATCATTTGTGAAGGAACGGGTTGAGATTGCTAAAGCAAAGGGAAGCGGCTGGCAGAACTACAAGTGGAACAATCCTGTCACGAAGAAAATCGAAGACAAGACAGCGTATATCGAAAAAGTCGACGACGTGATCATAGGCTGCGGCGCTTACAAATAACACAGTCCGGAAGCGGCCGGATCTTCCCACGTGCCGGCCGCAATGGTTCTTCACAAAGCGTAAGGAGTGAGATGAGAAGAGTGATTGGAAACCTCAAGCTCGCCAAGAAGCTCCTGGTTTCACCAACGACGGCAATAGCGTTTCTCCTTGTGATTGGTGTGACTGCATTTTCGGGTATGCAGACCCTGAAAGGCGCGATTGGCGAGATCTTTCAGAAGCGGTTCAAGGTGTACATGGAGACGACCTCCCTCTCTGAAACGATCGCGGACGCCCAGGGAAACCTCTACAAGTTGATCACATGGGCGAGAGCAAACTACGACTCCGGAAAACTGGATGCGCTTGGAAAAGCACAGATAGACAGGATCGACAGCGTCATCAACGGGATGAAAAGCATGGCGGATTCGGCGGATGACGAAGAAACCAAAGGACGACTGCAGAAGGCTCTTGCACAAACCATCGAATACCGCAAGGCAGCGTTTACGGTCGTGGACTTTGCTACCGTCGAACTCAATACAGCGACGATCTCCATGGGTACGGCCGAGGATAAGTTCAATGTTCTCGCGTCGACGCTCAGGACAGAGAATGACACACAGCGAAAGCTCGCTGAAGCGAGCTATGGGCAAGCCATGGGCTCCTACACCCGTGTGATCCTGATGTTCCTGGTCATGTCGGCAGCTGCCATCGTGCTCTCGATTCTTGCGACCCTCTTCATCAACGGGCTCATCGTGAGGCCTGTCCGTGCCACAACCGAAGTCATCCACAGCGTGGCGGCGGGAGACCTGAGTACGGATGTGCCTGTCGAAACCAGCGATGAAATCGGGGATATGGCCCGGAGTTTCAACGTCATGCTTGCCAATCTCCGCACTTTGCTCGGCAAGATCACGACGGCGACCGGAACAATGGCGGGCGCAAGCACACAGATAAGTTCGAGTACGGAACAGATGGCCGCCGGGGCACATGAGCAGACCTCTCAAGCGGGGGAAGTTGCAAGTGCGGTT
>DATJQB010000420.1:0-8688 GCA_035506075.1 Bacteroidota bacterium
CTTTGGCCCGATAAAGTGCTTCGTGCCTGATGAGGCAACGATGATGTCCCTGCTCGTTCCTACACCCGGATCAACGACGGTGATGAACACAGTCCGATCGGGGAAGTCCCTGTAGGTGGCCCAGAGAAGGTATGCGGCACGACCGACGTTCTGGGGCTCGACATCGTGCGCGATGTCGACGATGCTGGCTGTGGGAACGATTGAAAGGATCGTTCCCTTCACCGAGGCGACATAGTGATCGGAACAACCAAAATCTGTCAGGAGAGCAACGACGGGAGTCGATGGTGGCATGGCGGATGGTTCTGAATGTACCGGAGGTGTGACTGCACGTCTGTGAAGTTGGGCGAACCTGACAGCGTCACACGCCTTTCACCACAACGCTTTTTCCTTTTTTGGCAGACTGGTAAATCGCATCGACGATCCTCATCCTGTGGAGCGCCTCGTCACCTGTCGAAAGAACGGGATGAATGCCCCGCAGCGCGCCGATCCAATGGCGTAGCTCGTTGTCGTACGATTTCCAATACAGTGTTTGGGGTGTTTCATGGGACACGGGGGTTACGTTGACGAGATTGCCGTGCATGCGTTTCAGGATGCGGAATGGATTCAGAGACCCTCCGCCGTCTGTGCCGAAGCAATCGCAGTAGAAGAAGTCCGATTCCGACTCAAACGACCAGCTCGACTCGATTGTCAATGTCGATCCGTTCTTCATCTTGATGAAGACGACCGATGAATCCTCGACCCCCTTGGTGTTGTGAGAATAGTTCGTCGCGATGACTTCCTTCGCCTCGGGAAATCCCATAAGCCAGAACGCGAGATCGAACATCACGATCCCAAGGTCAAGCACGACTCCGCCGCCCGACTTCTCCTTCTTCGTCAACCATGGACTGGTGGTTTTCAGTTTCCGCAGCCAACCCGCTTTCGCATAGAAGATCTTCCCGAGCTCACCCCCCTGGATCATGCTTTTCAGGATCATCGCGTCAGGGCGAAAGCGATTGTTCATTCCCACCATGACTTTGCGTTGATGCTTCTTTGCCGTATTCACGATCTTTGCAGCTTCGTCGAGCGTGCGAGCCAGAGGTTTCTCTACAAGAACGTGCTTCTTTGCCTCGAGCGCGGCGACAGCTGCGTCAAGATGTGAGAATGTCGACGTGCAGATGTCCACGGCATCGATATCCTCCTCCGACTTCAGCATTTCTTCCAAATCGGTGTAGTATCTCGGGATCTCATATTTCCTCGAAACAAATTCAGCTTTTGAAGCTTCGAGATCACACACCGCGACGATTTCAACATCAGGTATTTTTGCCAGGATGGGGAGATGAACAGTCTGACCGATCGTTCCCATGCCGACTACAGCGATCCGCACTTTTTGCATAACGCGTTCCTGGAATTACGTTGGTATCAGTTCCGGAGAGCCCGCCTGTTTCCGGGAGAGCAAGAATTCGCGGACAACCTTGGCGATGCCCGGTCCGTCCAACGACAGAAGCTTGTAGAGCTCATTCGGTGATCCGTGTTCAACAAAACTGTTCGGCAGCCCGTGCACCCTGACGCTTACATTCGTGATGGCAAGGCGGCTGAGAGATTCGAGCACCGCCGAACCAAATCCTCCGTCGGTGACATTGTCTTCCACAGTGACGATTCCGTCAAATCGTTGAGCTACGGACCGGAGAAGTTCTTCGTCGATTGGTTTGACGAATCGCATGTTGACAACTTCCGCCTCGATCCCTTCGGCAGAGAGCAGTTCAGCGGCCTGCAATGAATGGTTCACCATGTTCCCGATCGCGAGCAAAGCGACATGTTTCCCTTGCCGGAGTGTTTCACTGGTGCCGATTTCAATCTTCTGAAACCCCCGCCTGAGTGATAACCCAAGGGAATTCCCTCGCGGATACCTCATGGCGATCGGCCCACCCCGATATTCCACGGCAGTGTAGAGCATGTCCCGAAGTTCCTGCTCATCCTTGGGAGCCATCACGACCATTCCCTGAACGCAGCGAAGATAGGAAAGGTCCAGGGCGCCATGGTGCGTCGCCCCATCGGATCCAACGAGACCGCCCCGGTCAAGGACAAAAACGACGTGAAGGTTCTGAATCGCGCAATCGTGCACCACCTGATCGAACGCCCGCTGCAGGAATGTCGAATAGATCGCCGTCACCGGAATATATCCTTCCGTCGCAAGTCCCGCAGCAAAGGTCACCGCATGCTGCTCAGCAATACCGACATCAAAGAACCGCTCCGGCATCTCCGATTGAAGAAGCGTGAGGCCTGTCCCATCCGGCATCGCAGCCGTGATGCCGACAACTTTCGGATTCAACTTGCAGACTTCAACGAGTGCTTCGCCGAACACCTTTGTGTATGCCGGCGTCTCGTTCGGTTTTTTCGGAGAAATCCCCGTTATCTTGTCAAAGGGGGTCACACCGTGCAGGCGGGTTGCTTCCTTTTCGGCCGGCGGGTAGCCCTTCCCCTTCATCGTCCGGACGTGGATCAGGATTGGACCATTGAGATCCCTGACGTGTCTGAAGATTTCAACAAGCTTGTAAACATTGTGGCCGTTGAAAGGGCCGAAGTAACGGAATCCGAGCGCTTCGAACATCATACCCGGCGTGATCACGGCCTTGACTCCGCGCTCCACCTTCTGGGCGGCCGACCGGATCCGATCTCCGAAGGTGTCGAGTTTCCCCGTCAGTTCCCAGACGTTCGTCTTGAACTTGTTGTAGGAGGGATGCGTCAGCGCCTCGGAAAAGAAGTTGTGAAGCGACCAAAGCGTCGGCTGCACAGAAGACAGCGAGACCATTTGATTGTCATTGAGGATGACAATAATATCCTTTTTCAGCAACCCGGCGTTGTTCATCGCTTCGTATGCCATGCCGCCTGTCAGCGATCCGTCCCCTGCGATTGCTACGACCTTATAGTTCTCACCGCTGAAATCCCTCGCCGTGGCAACGCCGAGGGCGGCCGAAATTGCCGTGCTCGCGTGTCCAGCACCGAACACATCATACTCGCTCTCGGTCCGTTTCAGAAAGCCGCTCAGTCCCCCCATCTGGCGGATCTTCTCCATCCGGTTCTTGCGGCCTGTAAGAATCTTGTGTGGGTACGCCTGGTGGCCTGTATCCCAGATGAGCTTGTCCTTCGGAGTTTGAAAGACATAATGAAGTGCGACCGTGAGCTCGACCGTTCCGAGACCCGCACCAAAGTGTCCGCCCGACTTCGAGACTGAATCGATGAGAAATTCGCGCACATCCGCACAGACGCCCGGCAGGTCTTTCAACTCAACCTTTCGAAGGTCGGCAGGGACATCGATCTTGTCGAGAAATTTGTATTGCTGACCGCTGTCGCTCATTCCTGATCCAACCCTGTTTCTTCGAGATCGTCACCGACCGACTTCGCCAGCTTCCTGATCTTCAATTCAGTCGATTTCAGTTTTTCAGCGCATTCCTTGGAAAGGGCAATCCCTTCCTCATACAGGCCGACCGCCTCGTCCAGGGAGCACTTCCCTTCTTCAAGCGCCTCCACTATCTCCTCAAGACGCTTCAGGGCGTTTTCGAACGATCCCTTTTGAACTTTCTTTGAACTCATGGTTGCACCTTTGTAACAACCTTGCCATCGTGGAACACGATCACTGCCTCGTCCCTGGGCTTCAGTTCCTTCGCGTTCGTAACGACGTGTTCACCTTTTCGGACGATTGCGTATCCTCGATGGAGAATGTTCGAAGGACTGACACTCAACAGCCGCTTCGTCAACGATTCTACGTTCATCGTGCCGCGTTCGTATCGATGAGCGAGTTTCACCCCGATTTCCCGGGCTATCTCATCCACGCGCTGCATGAACTCTCTGATCAAGTCCCTCGGCCGGTTGAAGGCATAACTCGTCAGCATCCCTCGTATGCGCTCCCTGTTGCCATCGATCATCTGCTGGAGCGATTGTCTCATAGTATACTCATTGTTGCCTATAACTTCAAGAAGTTCACGGCGGTCAGGTACGACGAGTTCGGCGGCCGCCGATGGAGTTGGCGCGCGCAAATCCGCGACAAAATCAGCTATCGTGAAATCGATTTCATGTCCAACCGCGCTTACAACGGGAACGGCAGATGCTGCGATCGCGCGGGCGACCGGCTCTTCATTGAATGCCCAAAGATCTTCAAGTGATCCACCGCCTCTGCCAACTATGATAAGATCAACACCGCCCACGCGGTTCATTTCTCTCAGGGCCTCGACAATTTCTTCGGCCGCACCTGCTCCCTGAACCCGCACGGGAGCGAGAACCACTTCCACACACGGGAATCTTCGCGAGAGTACTGTACGCATATCCTGCAGCGCGGCGCCGGTTTCCGATGTCACGATACCGATGCGCTGAGGAAACGGAGGAAGAGGTCGCTTGCGCCCTTCATCGAACAATCCTTCTGCTGCGAGTTTCTTTTTCAATTTCTCGAACGCCATCTGAAGCTCGCCAATGCCCACAGGCGTGATCTGCTCAACATCAATTTGATAACTCCCCCGCGGCGGGTAGACCGTTATGCTTCCTCGCACAATGACCTTCATCCCATCTTCAGGGGCAACCAGGAGTCCCGCCACCCGGCTTCGCCACATCGCCGCCGACAACTGAGCACCTTCGTCCTTCAGCGTGAAGTAGAGGTGCCCCGATGTATGCCGCTTGAAATTTGAAATCTCTCCCTGCACCCAAACTTTTGGGAATCGTTGTTCCAGCGACATCTTGATCTGCCGAGTAATCTCAGTGACTGTGATAACGGCGTTTTCCTGTGGCATGGTCGTGTACGGGTCCTTTCCTGCTGAATATAGGAAACAAAGTCGTCCGTTGCACCAACGGAGAACTTCGCCGGGACATCTATTGTTGAATTTGACGCACACTGTTGGACAAAGGCTCCCATGTTTCGATTCTTGTCTTTCAGGCGGCCGATGGGTATATTTTTGAAACGACGAACTTCAGGAGAACCATGAAAATTGATGTTCTGGCTGTTGGCGCACACCCCGACGATATCGAACTTGCCTGTGGAGGCACCATTGCGAAGCTTGTCAAGCAGGGCTACTCCGTCGCCCTGGCAGACGTGACCCAGGGTGAACTAGGAACCCGCGGCACCAAAGAGATCCGAGCAAAGGAAGCACAAAAGGCGGCCGAGATTCTCGGCGTGAAGACCCGAAGGAACCTGCACGTTCCGGACGGGAATGTTGAAGTGAACAAGAGGAACGTTCAAAAACTCATCGTGCTCATCCGCGAACTCAAGCCGACGATGATGATCATCCCTCATTCCGTTGAGCGGCATCCCGACCATGTGAACACGCATCACCTTGCGAAGCAGGCATGGTACTATGCGGGTTTGAGGAAGCTGAAGACGTCGCTCGGCGGCTCGCCTCAGGAGTCGTTCCGGCCGCACCACTACTTTGAGTTCATGCAATGGCACGAATTCAACGCGTCGTTCATTGTGGATATCACCGATTCGTACGACAAAAAGATGGAATCCGTCCGCGCCCATACGTCACAGTTCTTCGATCCGAGGAGCAAGGAACCGCCGACGAAGTTGAGCACCCCGGAGTTCCTCGAGAACATTGAAACCCGCGCAAAGTACTATGGCCAACGCATCGGCGTGAAATACGGCGAGCCGTTCCTGACCAATTACTCTCTCGGCGTCAGCGATATGTTTGACCTCATCATCCACAAGCGATAACGAGCGAACGTTCCCATGAGCGCGAGTAGATGATGATACGCCAGAAAGCAGGTCGCCAGCCGCGAACCGAGGAGGACACGAGGGATCTTGGATTTGGATCGCGGGTAATTCAGCAGAGTCACGAGCGGTTCGTCAACCGGGATGGATCGTTCAACGTTTCCCGCACGGGATTCTCGCCGTTCGGTTCCTTCAGTGTATACCATACCCTCCTGACGATGACGTGGAGAAACTTCTTCCTCCTCCTCGTAGCTTTCTATTTTGGCGTCAACTTCATCTTCGCATGTGGATACTTCCTCTGCGGCCCGGGAGCTCTCGTCGGGTCACGAGCGCTCAGCGCTCCCGATCGTTTCATGGAAGCATTCTTCTTCAGCGTGCAGACGCTGGCGACGATCGGCTACGGCGGGCTCAGCCCGTCCGGTCTTGCGGCAAATGTTCTCGTCACCATTCAGGCGTTGATCGGTGGTCTGGGATTTGCTCTTGCGACCGGGCTCGTGTTCGCGCGGTTCTCCCGTCCCGCAGCGAACATCGTCTTCAGCGAGAATGCCGTCATGGCACCCTACCGCGACGCGACGGCCTTTGAGTTTCGGATTGTCAACGAGCGCAACAACCAGCTTGTTGAAGTTCACGCGACAGTTGTGCTCAGCCGGATGGAGGAACACGGAGGAAGGCGGCTCAGAAAATTCCATGAACTGAACCTTGAGCGGGGAGCCGTGAAGCTGTTTCCGCTCCACTGGGTCGTCGTCCACCCGATCGACCATGAGAGTCCGCTGCACAACGTCACTCCAGAGCAGCTTGCAGCCTCCGATGCCGAGTTTATCGTACTTATTTCCGGCGTCGATGAAACGTCCTCGCAGTCGGTCCATGTTCGATCCTCGTACAAGCACAGCGAAATCGTTTGGGGGGCGAAGTTCTCAGACATCTTCCTTCCCTCCGATGCAGGTCTGAGAGTGGACCTGAGAAAACTTCACGACATTGAGATGGTTGATTGACGCCTTGCGTCTGAGGCGAGCCTTTGGTACCTTCTCTACGATGATAAAATCGCGGATCAGAATATTGTCGGCAGCACTGCTCGTCGGACTGTTTGCACTGTTTAACATTGGACTCCCGATCGTCCTTGTGGCATGTCCGATGATGAGCAATGGACAGGCGTGCACGTGCAAACACCATGTCCCCGGCGGCCTCTCGATCACCTATCAGGGGGGTGCTTGCTGCAACCACGCGGTAGCGGCTGAGCGAAACACAGTTCCGTTCCTTGGTTCTGCAAAGTACCAGGCTCCCTCATCAGAAATTGTTCTCGTGCTTGCGACACGCTCTTCCGGGCCCGAGACCTCAACGCAGCACTCACAGTTTGCCCTGGGCGATGACACCCGCCCACCCGGATCTTCGCTCCCCAGATTTCTTCTTTCATCCTCTCTTCTCATTTAGGCTCCCAGGCTCTTTCGAGTAGCATCCGTTGAGGCCCGTACCTGCGCCTCATCCAACACGCACATCTATTTCAAGGAGCAACGATGAAGTACGCTCAAGCGGTACTTCTTCTGATTGTTCTCCTGATTCCACCGGTCTGTGGCCAGGAACTGAACTCGCGCACACCGGCGGGAAGAACCGAGAACATCCAGGATCTGATTGAAGAGGCGATGTCGAGGAATCCCGGCATCGCAGTCGGCCTCCACGCAATGGAAGCCACGAAGGCACATGAGCCGCAAGCCGGTGCACTCATGGATCCGGAGCTGACGTTCAAGCTCATGGAGATTCCCGGCACCGACCTCAACAGGGCTTCGTACGCCAACGTCGAGCTCATGCAGGTTGTCCCGTTCCCCGGAAAACTCTCGGGTCAGCGCGAGATTGCGGAGCTTCTGACGGAGCATGCGCACCACGACCACATGGAGACGATGCTCTCTGTTGTCGCAGACCTCAAGCGCACCGTTGCCATGCTCTGGTTCGCGCGTGAATCTCGGCAAATCAACCAGTCGAGCAAGTCGATTCTTACAAGAATTCTTCGGTCCGTCGAAACCGCATACGCTGTGGGACAATCGTCCCAGCAGGAGATGTTGAAAACGAACGTGGAGCTCGCGAAGCTGGAGGTGGAAGAAGCCAGGATCGGCGGCGCAATCGCCTCCTCCGAGAGCTCACTCAGGGCGATTCTCAACCGGAAATCAGGAGATCCCATCGGGGTTGTCGAACTACCGGCCTTCCCATCCGTCATTCCATCCTACGAACAACTGCTTGCCTGTGCGCGCGAGAATCGGCCCATGCTCATCCACGACTCCCTCAACGTCCTGGAGAAACAAATGAACATCGGCTTGATGAAGAAAGACTACCTGCCGGATTTCAAATTCTCACTTGAGTACGTGAGAATGCCCGTGTTGATGGAAAACCGATGGAGCTTCTCAGCCGGGCTGACCCTCCCCATTGCTCCGTGGACAATTGCAAGAACCTCGTCAAAGGTTCAGGAAGCTGAAGCGGAGCGTTCGATGCTCTCGGCAATGTTTGAATCTTCGAAGAACAACATTGCTGCCCAGATACGCACTGAGTATGAAACGCTTCGGGCTCTCAGGGCGCAACTGAACGCATTTGAGAAGACAATGCTCCCGCAGACGCAGCAATCGATCGATTTGCTTCTCACCGAATACGAAACAGGAACTTCTTCCTATATGATGCTCCTCGATGGATACCGAATGTCGAACAACATGAACCTGGAGTATGCGATGACAAAGATGAAATACGAGGAAACGCTTGCCGACCTTGAGCACGCAATCGGCGTTACCGACATCCGAATGCTTGCGACAATCGGAAAGGACGACAGCCAATGAAGACCTTCGCAGCCTTCACTCTTTTAGTTTCCCTGCTGATCGCGTGGCCAGGATGCAGTTCAAAAAAGGCCGGGAATACCTCCGGCGAAACGGCAACTGGAAACGAGTACTACACATGCCCGATGCATCCTTCCGTACGGAGCGACAAACCCGGCATCTGCCCCATCTGCCACATGACGCTCGTCAAAGTCTCGCAGAATCAGA
>DATJQB010000421.1:0-2638 GCA_035506075.1 Bacteroidota bacterium
ATTTCTCACGGGCCTTGTTCTGACAACTGTTTTTACCAGCCTGTTTATTCTCATGCCACCTGAAGCTGTCGGCGCGACATTCCTGCTGAACGTTCTCAAGAGTCTCGCATACGGACCGACCATTCCGCTGCTCTGGGCCATGATGGCTGATGTTGCCGACTTTGCCGAGTGGAAAACCCGGCGGCGTGCAACGGGCGTTGTGTTTGCAGGGGTTGTCTTTGCGTTGAAGGCCGGACTCGGTTTCGGTGGCGCAATCTGCGGATGGCTCCTGTCTGTGTACGGCTATATTCCGAACGTGGTTCAGTCGGACAGCGCCCTGTTCGGGATCCGCATGACCGCGAGCATATTTCCTTCGCTGACGTTTTTAGTCGGCGTGATTTCCGTATCGTTCTACAGCATCAGTAAGAAGCTTAACCTGCAGATCCAGGACGAGCTTGCCGAACGGAGAAAGAGCTTTTCAACTGCGTCTCCGGCAGCCTGAGGGTTTTCCGTTCCGGCAGGAGACATTCCATTTCATCGTGTCGCGGCGTGCTGTGTCTGCACCGGATGCGCGAACGTGTTCCATTCATTCAACGAGAGAGACGATTTGACGATGGCAAAGACATACTTCCCGAAGATCCAGAAGCCCATTCCTTTTGAGGGAAAAGAATCAACGAACCCCCTGGCATTCAAATTCTACAACAAGGACCAACGCGTCGGATCAAAAACGATGGGCGAGCACCTGAGGTTTTCAGTTGCTTACTGGCATACGCTGCTCGGAAACGGCGCGGACATGTTCGGCGGCCCGAGCATCGAACGACCATGGCGACTGGCCGTCGATCCGATGGACCGTGCGAAAGAGACGCTCGATGCTGCCTTTGAGTTCTTCCAGAAGCTCGGCGTGGATTTCTACTGCTTCCACGACCGTGACATTGCTCCGGAAGGTGCATCGTTCGCCGAATCGGTGAAGAACCTTCAGGCTATCATTGCGCTTGCGAGGCAGGCACAGAAAACCACAGGTGTCAAACTCTTGTGGGGAACGGCGAACCTGTTCAGCAATCCGATCTACTCCCAGGGAGCGGGCACAAATCCGAACGCTCATGTCATGGCGCACGCTGCAGCGCAGGTCAAAAACGCGATCGATGCGACAAAGGAGCTCGGCGGTGAAAACTACGTGTTCTGGGGGGGCCGCGAAGGATACGAGACACTTCTCAATACTGATCTGAAGCACGAGCAGGAACAGATGGCCCGGTTCTTTCACATGGCGGTCGATTACAAGAAGAAGATAGGGTTTAAGGGGCAGTTCCTCATCGAGCCGAAACCGGCTGAACCCTCGAAGCATCAGTACGACACGGATGCGGCAACGACCCTGGCATTCCTGAGGGAATTCGATCTTATCGACCATTTCAAGCTCAACATCGAAGCAAACCACGCGACACTTGCGGGACACACGTTTGAGCATGAGCTTGCTGTCGCTTCGGCAGCGGGTAAACTTGGAAGCGTCGATGCAAACCGCGGGGACCTTCTGCTCGGATGGGACACGGACCAGTTCCCCACAGACATTTACTCGACAACGCTTGCCATGATGGTCATTCTCAAGCAGGACGGGCTCGGTAAAGGGGGCTTGAACTTCGATGCAAAGGTCCGGCGCAGTTCGACGGACCCGCATGATCTCTTTCACGCGCACATCGGCGGCATGGACATGTTTGCCAAGGGCTTGCTGATCGCACACGAGATTCTGAAAGACAAGGCGCTCTCAAAGTACATCGATGAGCGGTATGGTTCGTTCAAGTCCGGCATCGGTGCGAAGATCATGTCGGGAAAGATTGGCCTGCAGGAGATCGAGCAGTGGGTGCTGAAGCAGGGTACGCCGGAACCTGAGAGTGCGCACCAGGAGATGCTTGAGAATATCCTCAATTCATACATTGTTCACTGAGCGCTTCCGGCTCAGTTGCTGGCAGCGTGCACGCAGTTCCAAGAACAGAAGGGTCCACACAAAAGAATAAGGAGACACGTTGTGAAAAACACATTTCATCTTGTCGCGAGAGCCCTTTTGGTTGCAGGAGCTGCTCTCCTGTTCATCGCTCAATCGGCACTGGCTTCGGGAGTTATCAAGGGAAAGGTATTTGATAAGGATACAAAGGAAGGCCTCCCCGGCGCCAATGTGGTGATTAAGGGCACGAGCGTTGGAACCGCTACTGATCTGAACGGCAACTACTATATCACGAACGTCCCTCCTGGTAAATTCACGCTGCAGGTTTCGTACATCGGCTACCGGCCGAAGACAGCCGATATCAGCGTCTCCAACGATGCGACGGTCATGCAGGATTTCGGACTCGAGGCGGCGGCGATTGAAGGACAGGTCTTCGTCGTCACAGGACAGGCCCAGGGACAGATGCAGGCAATCAACCAGCAGCTGACATCCGACAAGATTGTGAGCATTGTTTCGGAAGCTCGCATCCAGGAACTGCCCGACTTCAACGCGGCACAGGCTATCAGCAGATTGCCGGGTATCTCGACGCTGACGAGCTCCGGCGAAGCGAACAAGATTGTCATCCGTGGCCTGGCTCCGAAATACAACCAGATCACCATCGGCGGTATTTCTCTCGCATCGACCGGGAGCACCCAGATCGGAATAACATCACAGGGCGGAACTGCA
>DATJQB010000422.1:0-5074 GCA_035506075.1 Bacteroidota bacterium
CTGCTCGGACACGGGCCAATCACAATACCCGGGGCTGTACCTGTTTGTTGTCTTCCATCCGCGGAGTTCCATCCGGTCGACGATCTGCTTCTCGAGCCACACGGATGTCTGCTCAACAAGCTCTGACCCGATGGCATCGACGATGTATCCGCGCATCATGTCGCCGCCTGCCATCAATTCTCCAGACCATTCCTCGAGTTTCGGCCCCGCAGACGAGACGTAGAAGGCGACCGACTCCGAGTGTTTGAGCTGTGCGGTAATGAGCGGACCCGTCTCGAACGCGACCTTTCCGCAATGAACGGTGGACTCGGCAATGTCGACTGCCCCCGTCGGGAACATCGCATAGCCGCACCGGAGTGAAACGTGGAGGGGAAGCAACGGAAGCACTTCACTGACGAGCTCGACGATCATGTCCGGTGCCTCGCCGGGTTGGTACCCAAGAGCGAGCAGGACGAGATCCCTGTTGAGTTCAAGCTCGTGAAGAGGAGGAGCAAATGTTACGACGTCGACAGCAGTTGGATCTGACATTCAGTGCCGTTGTAAAAAAAAAGACGATCAGGTGCGAGCGGAGGTTCCGCACAAGGGCTGGAGACGAACTGATGATCCCAGTCCGTGAACGAAGAGCAGAGCCCTTCGTGTGTTCTCTCAGCCGGAGCTAATTGGTCGCGCAGCGGCTGTTCAGGAATTCGACAGCCCCCTGGGGATCTGACGAATAGCCGTCGGCGCCGATCTTTAGTGCGAACTCTTCGGTCACGGGCGCGCCACCAATAATGATTTTCGTATCGGGATGCTTGGACTTCACATGCTTGACGGTCGATTCCATGTTCACCATCGTCGTGGTGAGCAGTGCGCTCAGTCCAATCACGCATCCCGGATGCTCATCGACTGCTTTGAGGAACTTTTCGGGGGAGACATCCGTGCCAAGGTCGATCACCTGCCAGCCGGCCCCTTCAACGACCATGGAGACGAGCTTCTTGCCGATGTCGTGCAGGTCGCCAAGAACCGTGCCCATGACGATCGTTCCCTTGTGCTTCAGGGCATCTGACTGGAAAAACGGTTTGAGATGTTCCATTGCGGCGGCCATTGCCTTCGCTGCCATGAGGACATCCGGAACGAAAATCTCCTTGTTCCTGAATCGCACGCCGACCCGCTGCATGCCAACGATGAGACCGTTGGAGAGGATATCCTGGGGTGGAATACCCGCCTCCACCGCTTTCCTGGCGAACTCATCTGCTCCATCCTGTCCTTTTAAATCCGGCGGGTAGGGGGATTTGCTGTTGACCTTACCGCGCTCGACACATCGGGTGAGAGACTCAAGGATCTCGTTCATCGTTCTTCCCTGGAATTATAGGTGTGTATGTGAAAGTTCTGCCGGCCGTTCGGTGAGTCGGCACAATTGCATGTTGAAGTATACACGAATCATTGAAAAAACTCAAGCGGATCGAGTGGATTTTTACATATGAGACTGTGGTTTATATGTGAAACCTCTTGCGCGTTCACTTATCGTCTCACCGATGGAAGTTTGACTCGCATCAGGATCGCGGATCGGATGTTCATATTTCATCGTCGGTAAATGATCGCAAGATTTGACAATCCCTCCGGTTCTTGCTACTTTCCACGCACTGTTAACGGTTCCGAATTCACTTCATCCTACCTTCATTGTGACAGTTCCCAACACACATATCGTTCTCAATCCATTCTCTTCCGGCGGGAAGACTGCCGCGCGACAGACGGATATCCTGCACCTGATGCGTAACCAGTTGGGCCAGGCACCAACGGTGCATGTCACTTCGAAACCACTGGAGGCAACGGAAGTGACACGGCGGGTGGTGAAGGAAGGGGCAGGACTCGTCATTGCCGTTGGCGGCGATGGGACCGTCCATGAAGTTGTCAATGGCTTTGCCGAGAAGGGCAGGATGATTAACCCCGACTGCCGTTTGGGTATTGTGGGAAGCGGGACTGCCCAGGATTCCATCCGGAGCTTCGGACTTCCCCGATCCATGGCAGATCAGATTCGTGTCGCCTGTGGCGAATCGTGCAAGCCAGTCGACGTTGGCAAGGTGAGGGTGACTGATCCGGACGGATCCACACGGGAGCATCTCTTTCTGAACGAATGCCAGCAGGGAATTGCCGCTGTTGTCGTTCAGCGCTTTCAATCGCATCACAAATGGCTTGGCGGATTTCTTGGGTTCGGCCTGACGGCAGTTTCTACCGCTGCGCGCCATCGGGAGCAGCGAATCACCGTCGTTGTCGACGGCGATCACAAGGTGACAGAATACCTGCTCGGTGTCGTTATTTCAAATGGCGGTTTTGCAGGGGGTGGGATGAATTTCGCGCCCGGCGCCATCGTGGATGACGGCCTGTTTGACGTGGTCCTTATTCACAAGCAAAATATCCCTTCGAGACTTGTGAATTTTCCCCGAATCTACTTTGGGACGCACATCAACCTCTCGTGGATCAGGCATTTCCATGGAAAACACGTCGAGATTTCCTCGGATGAAAATGTCCCGGTGGAATCGGACGGCGAATTTCTCGGGAATGCTCCTTGCGTTGTAGACATGCTTCCACGATCGATCCGGCTCAATTCTCCTTGTTGAGTTTTCTACCTGCCTTTTCTTTGCCCCGCCGGCACTTCTGATCGAATGATGGGTAATTTGTACAAACTTCAAAGCCGGCCGGACCATGCGTTGCACTTGATGATGGCCGCGTCTGTCTAATCACATTCACCCCAAACACTTCCAGCCGGAGTCCGTTTCTCGTCGATGGCGGATTTTCTGGTACTGTTTGTGAAGCTCCTGTGACAGAGCATGGAACGATAGTTCACAATACAATTCCGAGATCATCTCCGGTGGTGTTGGGGCACCCCCGAGCGATGTAGAGGAAAATCCCGACTGCGCGTACACAGAGGAAGGTGGGGGAGTGCGCAGCCGGGATTTCTTTTTGCTTCTCCATCCCGTTCGCCTCCCGCTGTTCCCTCACACAGTCCCCGACAACAGTTGTATTCCGTCTGCCCGTCTATTATCTTTGTATCAGCAACATTGAAATCCCATGAAATGATCACCCGTCCCCCGAAATGACCAAGGTTCTTGTCATTGATGATGAAATGGCGATCCGGGAGGTAATTGCCCACACTCTCCGGAAAGCCTCCTATGAGGTATTCACTGCAACGAATGGTGCAGAAGGGCTCGAACTTGCGCGAAAGCAGCTTCCGGGCCTGATTATTTGTGACGTCCGCATGGTGCTCGTGGACGGCTACGAAGTTCTTTCGGCAATCCGCAACAATCCTTCCACAGCCTCCATCCCCTTCATCATGGTGACGTCCATGGCGAGTGTGGAGCGTATGAGGCAGGGGATGGAACTTGGCGCCGATGATTTCCTTCCCAAACCGTTCACGCCGTCGCAGTTGCTCGGGGCCGTCAAGGCCCGGCTCGAGAAGCATCGTCTGCTGGTCCAGGAAGCCGAATCGAAACTCGAACTTCTCCGTCAGCATCTCAGCACGGCACTTCCGCACGAGCTCCGTACACCGTTGAACGGAATCCTCGGATATGCAGACATCCTGCGCAAGCAGTTCAACGACCTGGAGCCGCGTGAAGTCTCTCAGATGGCTGAGCGGATCTACAAGAACGGAAAGCGTCTGAACAGGCTTGTCGAGAATTTCCTGATTTACGCGCAGATCGAGATTATCAAGATGGATTATCAGAAGATCGAGCAGCTGCGGAAGAACCGCTCGCCCGACGCCCAGAAGATTATTGACACCGCGGCGTGCCAGCGGGCGTACGAATCCGAGCGTGCCGGTGATCTGATCCTGAAGCTCGAACCCGGGGCCGTCGCGATGTCGCCGGAGTACTTCTCGAAGACGTTCGAGGAGATCTTCGATAACGCTATTCGGTATTCGAAAAAGGGGTCGCCGCTTGTTGTCGAAACCGGGGTCAGCAACGGTGAATATGTATTGACGGTGCGCGACCACGGCCGCGGAATGTCGGCCGAGCAGATTCACGGTATCGGCGCGTACATGCAGTTCGAACGAAAAGTGTACGAGCAGCAGGGATCTGGACTCGGGCTCACCGTCGCAAAAAGACTCACCGAGATTCACGGAGGATATCTCCGGCTCGACAGCGACTATGGAAAGGGGACGACAGTCACCGTCACCATCCCGTCGGCCCGCGATGAGGAGCTGCAGTCGTCCGATACCGTACAACGAGGGGACTGACTCAAAGGCAAGCCGACGATCGGTCTTGAAGGTGTAGCCCTTCGACCGCTCTACCGTTGATTCCACCAGCGACAAGGGGATTGTTTGGCAGACAGCGTGCAGCTGAACGACAATGCAGAGAATCGAAGTGGAGGAACTGAATCCGAGTCCCCCCGATCGGTGAAGAAGTCTCCTGCAATGGCACAGTACCAGCTCCCCTTCGCGCCCGAATCCTCGACAATCATCATAAGCGATCGCGAACAGCTCCGCGCAATTCTCTCCTCCATCCCTCTGTTGTTGTTTGCCCTCGACCGCCGCGGTGTCTTTCTCATGTTCGAAGGGAAGGCAACGCTGGGACTTTCTCCTTCGCAGCGTTCCGCAGTCGGCCGCTCATTCTTCGACATCTATCCCGACAATCCTGAATCACGCGGCAGGCTTGCATACGCCCTCGATGGCAACGTCGTGAGCTGGACCGAACAGGTTGGTGATCGCATGTTCACCACAACTGTCACACCCCTCCGTGATCGTCACCAGTTGGTCACCGGTGTCCTGGGAGTTGCGATCGAAACCAATGCTGCACCGGCGGACTCCGATCGGGGCGACTCTGCTACTGCTGCACCCGGGACAACAACACGCAGCATGTTCCTCGCACAGGTGAGTCACGAATTCAGGACGCCGCTGAACTCCATCGTCGGGTTCGCTAACCTCCTTACCAAGGAGCATGGTCCCTACAACGAGCAGGACCTGTTCTACGTGCAGCGCATCATTGGCAACGCTACACACCTGCTCGGCGTTGTCGAAGACATGTTGAGCCTCACAGCGATCGATAACGGGAAAATCGCCGTCAGTCTCAAGGAAGTTGATCTTGGGGAGCTCATCCGGGAA
>DATJQB010000423.1:0-15570 GCA_035506075.1 Bacteroidota bacterium
CATGCCTCAGGTTCCACATTGTCCGGTGATGGAGGTTCAGATCGTTCGGCGGGACTGGCTTGTACCGGCGGAGTTCTGGGGAAAGTTTCTTAACGCGCATCGCGGAGTAAGTTGGCGGCTTTGCTGCAGCAATGCGTGCAGGTTCCAATTCAGTAGTTTCTGTCATTGTTCTCTCAGCTTCAGTTCGCTCACGTACGTGCAGATCTGGTCGCTGCCGCCTGTTCGTATTCCGGCTTCTTCATCGCCTCTCCAACCTGCGAGAGGTTGCGGCTGACAAGAAGCGTGTAGATGTTTTCCCGAATCCCTCCCCACTGCTCATGCAAGGCACACGGATTCTTTCCCGAGCACTCGGGAAAACCCAGAATGCACTGGTTCGTGAATCCGACTCCATCGACGGCATCGACAATGTGAAAGACGGTGATCTCCTCTGCGGGGACTGCGAGAGCAAATCCCCCGGATGGTCCCTTTGTGGAGACCAGGATCCCCTTTTGTGTCAACCGTTGGAGAATCTTCGCGAGGAAATGGTGAGGAATTTTCAACGTGCGCGCAAGCTGGCGAATCGATGTGCGCGACTCCGCTGAATAGCGGGCAAGGTACGTCACCGCTTGTATTGCGTATTCACATTCCCTGCTGAAAAGTAGGCTCATAGTATTATATCGGACTATTTAGTCTTAAATTAACAACTGGATACCGTTTTGTCAAGCGAAAAGCGATTCTCAGACGTGACAAGCGACTTCCGCAAACGTGGAAATAGGCCTGATTCTGGCTGTGTTTTTCCACTATTGCGAATGAGGTGCGTTAGCTCCTTCAAAAATCGGCGATTCGGCGGGAGTCTTTTTGGCTTCCCATGCGGGGGAATCACTTCCAGCATTTTTTTCTGGCACGGGCATTGAGAGTTTACGACTCACATTGAGCATTCTCTTCCCCTTTCAACGAGTCATTCTCCGGAGCGTTTATGGCGAAATATAAGATCGCATGGCTGCCAGGCGATGGAATTGGCGTAGAAGTTCTTAGAGCCACCAAAATTGTTCTCGACAAGATCGGTCTCGATGCAGAATATATCCACGGCGATATCGGATGGGATTTTTGGTGCAAGGAAGGAGACGCATTCCCTGCACGAACTATCGAACTGCTGAAAAACGTCGACGCTTCCCTGTTTGGCGCAATTACCTCCAAGCCAGCAAAGGCTGCGCAGAAAGAACTCACTCCGGAACTTCAAGCGAAGGGACTTACATACCGCTCGCCAATTGTACGCATGCGACAGCTGTTTGATCTCTACATCTGCCTGCGGCCATGCAAGGCATATCCGGGAAATCCATTGAACTTCAAGGAAGCGATCGATCTTGTTGTCTTCCGCGAGAACACCGAGGATCTGTATTCGGGCGTCGAATTCTCGCCCGTTCCTGCGGAGCTTGCGGAGACACTCGGCAAACTCTCCAAACCCTTTTCAGCGTTTAGCTCTCTTCCTATTGACCAGTATGCGGTGTCCTGCAAGATCAATACGAAGGCAGGTTCTGAGCGTATTGTAAGAGCAGCGTTCGAGTTCGCCCGAACGTTTAAGAGAAAGAAGGTCACGGTCGTCCACAAGGCGAACGTCGTTCGTGCAACTGACGGGCTCTTTCTCGACGCCGCAAGAGAAGTATCGAAGCAATTCCCTGAGATACAAATGGATGAGGCAAACATCGATGCCATGACCATGTGGCTGTTGAAGAATCCCTTCAACTACGACGTACTTGTTGCGCCCAATCTGTACGGCGACATCATATCTGATCTCTGCGCCCAGATGGTCGGAGGGCTCGGTTTCGGATGTTCCGGCAACATCGGGGACAAACTTGCGGTCTTCGAGCCGACACACGGGTCTGCTCCGAAATACGCCGGCCTCGACAAAGTGAACCCGATCGCGACAATCCTCGCCGCCAAGATGATGCTCGATTGGCTGGGCGAATCGTCCAAAGGTGCAGAGCTTGAAAATGCCGTCGCCGCGGTCATCAAAGACGGTCGTGTTCGTACATACGACATGAACGGATCGAACACCACAACGGAGATGGCGCAGGCGGTTGCATCAAAACTGTAGCTCCTCACATTGCGGTCAGGGAGTTTTTCATGAACGAGATTTTCATACATGAAGTCGGTTTGCGCGACGGGCTTCAAATGGAAAAGCAGGTCGTTCCATTGGAGCACAAAGTCCGGTGGACGGAGCAGTTGATCGCGGCCGGTATCGACATCATTCAGCTCGGATCCTTTGTCCATCCCGACAAAGTGCCCCAGATGGCGGACACAGACAAGCTATTCGAATACTTCAACGCGCCCGGGCATAAACCTGTGCGGACGATTCTCTCCGGGCTCGTTCTCAACGAAAAGGGGCTCGAACGGGGCGACAGGTGCGGCGTTGAAATGTTTTGTATGGGAGTGTCAGCCAGCGATACTCACAGCCGCAAGAACACAGGGATGTCGACAGAAGAAGCCGCGACGCGGATCATCGCGATGGGAAAGCAGGCGGCATCACAGGGAAAGAACGTGCAGGTCTCTGTCCAGTCTGCGTTTGGCTGCGGATTTGAGGGGATCATACCTCCAGAGCGCGTTCTTCTGCTCGTGAGAAGATACCTCGAGGCCGGACTGACTCACATCAGTCTCGCCGACACGGCCGGCCATGCACAGCCGTACCAAGTGAGGAAGCTCATCGAGCAGGTCCTCGCCATTGACCCGTCGGTTCAATGCAGCTGCCACTTCCATGATACCTACGGAATGGGGATGGCAAACACCGTCGCAGCAATGGATCTCGGCATACAGTACTTTGAGTCGTCCTTTGCCGGACTTGGGGGATGTCCCTTCACCAAGGTCGCCGCGGGGAATATCTGCACGGAAGACCTTGTGCACTTCCTCCAACGGATCGATCGAAGATCGGACATTGATCTCACCAAGCTTATCGCCCTATCGAAGGATGTCTCAGCATTCTTCCAAAGAGAAATGCCAGGTCACGTATACAAAACCGGACCACTACAGTCGACGCTCAAGTCACTCTAACGCATTCTTGACACACGCGCGGAAGCACCTACGATGAAACTACTTGAAGGAATCAGGGTTCTCGATCTTACAAACGTTCTCTCCGGCCCTTTTGCCACACTGCACCTGGCGCTCGCCGGAGCAGAAGTCATCAAAATCGAAAACCCGACAGATGGCGACCTCGCACGCAAGCTTGGCGCCGTTCCGAGATACAACCAGATGCTGATGGGGACAAGCTACCTTGCGCAGAATGCCAACAAGAAATCGGTTACGTTGAATCTGAAAGCCCCTGAAGGGAAAGAAATATTCAAGAAGCTCGCCAAGACTGCTGACGTCGTTGTCGAGAACTTCAGACCCGACGTCATGAAGCGGCTTGGTCTCTCCTTCGAAGTCCTCAGCAAGGACAATCCCCGGCTCATCTATTGCGCGATCTCAGGATTCGGGCAAACCGGACCGGATGCACTCAAACCCGCGTATGACCAAATCATCCAGGGATTGAGCGGCGAAATGTCGATCAACGGTGACGAGAACATTCATCCTCTGCGGGCAGGATTTCCCGTTTGCGATACTGTCGGCGGACTGAACGCGGCCTTCGCGATCATGGGTGCGCTCTACTTCCGTCAACGGACCGGCGAGGGGCAATTCATTGACGTGGCTCTGCTCGATTCCATCATGCCACTGATGGGCTGGGTCGTCGCGAATCTCATGATCGGCGGCCAGCAGCCCGTGCTTATGGGCAATGACAATTTTACAGCTGCTCCGTCCGGCGTTTTCCGGACACGGGATGGCTACATCAACATCGCCGCCAACAAACAGGAACAATGGGAAGCAGTTGCGGATGTGCTCGGCGTGCCGGAACTGAAGACAGACCAGCGTTTTCAGGAGCGCGACACTCGGAAGAAGAACAGAAAGCAGCTCACGCCGTTGCTGGAGGCAAGGCTCTGCGAACAGGAGACGGCATTCTGGGTGGAAGCCCTGAATGCAAAGGACGTTCCATCGGGGGCAATCCTAAACCTTCAAGCAGCGCTGTCTCAACCACAAGTCGAACATCGCAATACCTTCGGCTCCGTGCACATCGAGAACATCGGTGACTTAAAACTCTTCAACCTAACGGCGAAGTTTTCGAAAACTCCCGGATTTGTCGAGTCTCCACCACCGACGCTCAGCCAGCACACAGCGGAGATCCTGAACACCCTAGGGTACTCCGAACACGAGATTAAGAATTTCAAGGAAGCAAAGATCATCTAACGAAAGGAGACGTTTTTATGGGAATGACTGTTGCGGAGAAGATCCTGGCCCGGGCTTCCGGACTCGAATCTGTGAAAGCGGGGGATGTCGTTGAACCCAAGGTCGACCTTGCGATGTCCCACGAGAATGCAGCGCTTGTCGTAAATCAGTTCCTGGAGGTGTACCAGGGAACAACTGTGACTCCGAATATCTGGGATTCGTCCAAGGTTTCGATCATCTTTGACCATCGTGTGCCGGCCGAATCGCCCAAGACTGCATCGAATCAGAAGAAGGTGCGGGAATTTGTCGCATCTCAAGGGATCGGGAAGTTCCATGACATTCGGGGAGATGTTGGGGGAATATGTCACCAGGTTCTTCCTGAAAACGGTTATGTCAGGCCCGGGGCAGTCGTGGTCGGGACAGATTCCCACACAACGAGTCATGGCGCGCTTGGTGCTTTCGCGTTCGGTATCGGAGCGACCGAGATGGCGAGCGTGTGGGCTCTTGGAACCGTCTTAAATGTCGAAGTGCCTGCGACCATCAAGGTGAATGTACGCGGCCGCTTCCGGAAATTTGTCGGTCCGAAAGATCTCATCCTCCATCTCATCGGCAAGCTGAGTGCGCAGGGAGCCAATTTCAAGGTCATCGAATTCCATGGACAGACGATTCGCTCCATGAAGACATCAGGAAGACTCGTCATCTGCAACATGTCCGTCGAAGCGGGGGCAACAGCCGGCATCGTTCCGGCGGACAAGGAAACCGTACGGTACCTGCGTGAGGAAGCGGGTGTGAAAGGCAAGATCGAGCTCGTTCAGGCGGACAAAGATGCTGCGTATGAACAGGTCATCGATATCGACGTTTCGAAACTCGAGCCGCAGATCGCATGTCCGCATACGGTCGACAACGTCAAGCCGGTTGCAGCAGTCAAGGGAACGAGAGTGAATCAGGTGGTCATCGGATCCTGCACAAACGGCAGATTGGACGACCTGGCTATCGCTGCGTCGATCATGAAAGGCAAGAAAGTTGCGGCGAACACCCGTATGCTCGTCTTCCCCGCGTCCGGGCGCATCTATACTCAGGCACTGGCGAAGGGCTACGTCGGTATCTTCATGAAAGCGGGTGCCGTCGTCATGAATCCAGGATGTGGACCGTGTCTCGGGGTTCACGAAGGAGCTCTGGGAGACGGTGAGACGGCTCTCTCGACAACGAATCGGAATTTCAAGGGAAGGATGGGAAATCCCAACTCGCAGGTATTCCTCTGTTCACCTGCGGTGGCAGCGGCTTCAGCGCTGAAAGGGGTGATCACAAGTCCCAGGAAAGGAGCGAACTAACATGGCCAAGGTCGTCATTAAGCTTGGAGATGACATTTCGACAGACGTCATTTATCCCGGACGCTACATGGCAACTGTCTTGCCGACGGAGACGCCGCAGTATGCGTTCGCCGACATGACTGAGTTCAATGCGAAGTTGAAGTCGAAGCAGATTTCTCCCGGCAGCATCATCATCGGCGGAAAGAACTTTGGCTGCGGGTCATCGCGCGAACAAGCGGTCTCGGCACTCAAAGGGTACGAACTCACAATCATCGCCCCGGGTTTTGCGAGGATATTCCTCCAGAACGGTATCAACCTCGGATTGCGGATGATCGTTTGCCCTGAGATCGATGCAGCGGAGGGTGATGAAATCACCATCACCGAGACAGCTGTTGCGAACGTTTCATCCGGGAAGACCTTTGCCATCGTGCCGTTGCCAAAGGCACGTCAGGCGATCATTGATGCCGGAGGCTTGATCGCATTCACGAGGAAGCGGCTCTTGGAGCGGAAAGCTTCCTGAGCCGGAAGTCCCGATTGGATAGAAATAGAAACCCCCGCGCAAGTTGGCGGGGGTTTTCAATTTGAATCGAGTTTGTTCTACGTATGACTCAGAGGTCAGCTTCTGTACTCCGGCTTCTTCATCTCCCGGGCGATCTGACTCAAGTTCTTATCTGCCAACGTCGCATGGAGACTCTGTCTCGCGTCGCCCCAGATCGTGTGTACAGCGCAGGGGTTCTTGCCTGAGCATTCCGCGAAGCCCATGACACACCTTGTGCTGAAGCCGGTTCCGTCAATCGCTTCGACGATATCGTACAACGAGATGTCTTTGGCCGGTCTTGCCAGACCGAAACCTCCCGTCGGCCCTTTCTGCGAAACTAGCAGTCCTTTGTAGGTCAGGCTCTGGAGTATTTTGCCGAGAAAGTGATACGGGATGCCGATCTTGCGAGTCAGTTCACGGATGGAGATTTTTTCACCTTCCGGCCTGAGGGCAAGGTAGGTGACTGCCTGAAGAGCATACTCACACTGACGGCTGAACAAGACGCTCATCGCGAAGTGCGGCTTTCTGGTTTAATGGTTTCACCACAATCACCCGAGGAGGCAGGATATCGCGCTGCCTGCTTCGTTTGACAAGTCGTCTGGCTAGTACCGTCTCTTCTACGTGGGTGCTTCAACTCCCTGCCGAATCGTAACTTGAGATGACCCCGTCGATGATCTCCGCGCGCGCGCGCAATTCGTTCAGCTTCTGATTGATCATCAGAACGGACTTGCTTCTGGACTCAATCAGTTCCTGAACCATTGCATTAACGTCGGGGTAGTTGCACTCTTTGCCGAGCGTTTCGTAGAAGCGAACCATCTCGCTCTCTTCGCGAAGCGCTTCGGAAAGCATTGCGCACGTTGCCCTGCACGCGTGGGCACATTTGACGTTCAACTCGCTCATCTCATCTCTCCTTCTTCTCGCAAATCTTACCGCCCGACGGGCTCAGCCATGGCTTCGAGAGCCATCTCCTTGCCGCGAACCAGCGCCTGCTCGTTCACTGGCAGCAAATGTTGCCGATGTTTCGGCAGTACTTTCCGGAGCGCGAGGATCACGTTCTCCGGTTTCACGATTGGCCGCCGCTCGAGATACGCCCCGAGCAAGACCACGTTCGCCACCTGCTTGCTTGTCAGACGATGCGCTTCCTCAATAGCCGGGATGTTGAGAATTTCGACATCGGTCCTGGTCGGAGGGTTGATGATTGTGGAGCGTTCGTAGATCAGCAGACCGCCGGGAAGAACCTTGTGCTCGAACTTCTCCAGCGACGGCTGGTTCAGAACGATTGCAGAATCAAATTTCGAGACGATCGGGGAGCTGATCCGTCCCTCTGACACAATCACGATGCAGTTTGCAGTGCCTCCCCGCATCTCGGGCCCGTAGGAGGGCATCCAGCTGACTTCCTTTCCTTCGAGCATTGCCGCGTAAACGAGCAGCTGCCCCATTGAAAGAACGCCCTGACCTCCAAAGCCCGCGAAAATGACTTCCTGAGACTTCACCATAGGAGTATGCCTGCCTAGTTCATAGTTTGTGAGGGCGTTTTAAGATCGCCCAATGGATACATGGGGAACATATGTTCCTCGAGCCATTTGTTCGATTCCGTCGGCGTCATCTTCCATCCCGACGGACAGTTCGAAATGACCTCGATGAAGCATGTCCCCTTGTTCAGTTTCTGATATTCGAATGAGGCTGCCACGGCTTTTTTGAGTTTTCTGACCGTCGCCGCAGTATGCACAGCCTGACGAGTGACATAGAATGCGCCAGGGAGTTGTGCGAGGAGGTTCGTGATCTTCAACGGATGCCCTGCCAGCTTCGGCTCGCGTCCGAATGGAGACGTTGTTGTTTTCATCCCCAGCAGCGTCGTGGGGGCCATCTGCCCGCCGGTCATGCCATAGACGGCATTGTTGATGAAAACCATAAGAATGTTCTCGCCGCGGTTCACAGTGTGAATCGTCTCCGCAGTTCCGATTGCAGCCAGATCACCGTCTCCCTGATAGGAGAAAACGAATCTATCCGGTAGGACGCGTTTGATTCCCGTCGCCACAGCCGACGCGCGTCCGTGGGCGGCTTCCTGTACATCAATGTTCATGTAATCGTACGCGAAGACTGAACAGCCGACTGGAGCAACGCCGATCGTCTTGTCCTGGATCCCCATCTCATCGATCACTTCCATCAGGATCCGGTGCACAACCCCATGTCCGCATCCCGGACAGTAGTGCATCGGTGTTTCCGTCAGCGTCAGCGGCTTCTTGTAGACGAGCTCAAAACCGTTTGTAATTGGAGGTAGGTCCATGGAGTCACCTTTGCATTTCGACGGATTGCTTTTCGAGAATGGTTTCGATCGATTCGAACACCTCTTCGGGAGACGGGATCATTCCCCCCATTCTTCCCTTGAAGTAGACCGGGCATCTGCCTTCGACAGCAAGGCGGACATCTTCGAGCATCTGACCGGCGTTCATTTCAACGGTCAGCACGCCCTGGGTGTGCGAAGCGATCTCGGCCAGTCGTTTCGAGGGGTACGGAAACAGTGTGATCGGCCGGAGGAGACCGACCTTCAGTCCTTTTTCTCGTGCCATCTGCATCGCCTTCTGACAGACGCGCGCGACGAGTCCGAATGCGACGAGAACAAGATCTGCATCGTCCACATCGAACTCTTCATACCGAACTTCCGTCTCCTGCATCATCTTGTACTTTTCCTGCAGGTGATGATTGACCTGTTCCATCTTTTCGGGCTGCATGAAGAGAGAGGTGATGATCCGGCGCTCTTCGTCGGCAGGCTTGCCTTTGGTAGCCCATGGAGTTTCGGGATAGGGAAGTGAACCTTTGACAGGCATCTCGAGTTTTTCCATCATCTGTCCGAGAGCTCCATCCGTTAAAATCATCGCCGGGTTTCTGTATTTCTCGGCGAGCCGGAAACCTTCGAACACAAAATCCGCCATTTCCTGGACTGAAGCGGGGGCAAGAACGAGGAGGCGATAGTCACCATGACCGCCCCCTTTCACCGCCTGGAAGTAATCCCCCTGGGACGGCTGGATTGTTCCGAGGCCGGGTCCGCCGCGCTGCACATTCACAACGAGACACGGCAGTTGCGCTGAGGCCATGTAGGAGATGCCTTCCTGCATGAGACTGATGCCAGGGCCCGAAGAAGAAATCATGACTCTGGCCCCGGCGCCTGCTGCGCCGAAAACCATGTTGATGGCCGCGACTTCACTTTCAGCCTGAAGAACGACGCAGTCATGCTTCGGCTGTTCGGCCACGAGATATTCAATAACTTCCGACTGAGGTGTGATGGGATATCCGAAATACGCTTGCATGCCAGCCCGGAACGCAGCTTCGGCAAGCGCCTCGTTTCCCTTCATAAGTCGGACTTCCTTTTTTTCATCGATCGTCGACATTCCATTACTCGGCTTATAGTGGGATTGATTGGCGTTCGCAGTTAGACTGCTATCCGCATTTCTGAGCTTACACCTTTGGCTGGTTTCTTTTGACGGTAGACTGTGATAGCTGCATCAGGACAGACGAGTGCGCAGTTGACGCAACCCGTGCAGTTGTCCTGCACCAGGACGGCAAACCGATAGCCTTTCAGGTTGATCTTGTCTGAAAGTGCAAGGCTCTCCTGGGGGCAGGCGGCGATACAGAGTTCGCAGCCTTTACAGATCTCTTCGGCGATACTGACCTTACCTCGGATCATAAAGACATGCCCCTTTCTATGATTGCATGGGGAAAACCCATATATATGGCGCTTAGGCCACAAGTTTTGAGTATTACTTGACAAGTAATGTGCCATTCTGTTGCTTTGGGGGAAGCGACAATAGGCTGAGAATCTCTCCATTTTATGTGAGGAACGTTACCAAAAATGAGAACACTTGGCAGGTGTTTCTTGAAACCGCCAAGTGTTTAGGAATTCAACAGTATTTTTCCAACTCGAACGGTTTAAACCGTCCTTCTTAACTTCCCGATGCATGAACTGTCAAGCGTTTGGCCTCTTCAACCCATACTTCTCAATCTTGTTATACAACGTCACCCTGTCTATCTGCAACACCTCCGCCGATCGCGAAATATTCCACCTGTTTTGGTCGAGCACCGAGGCAATGTGCGCCTTCTCCACCGCGGCGATCGAACCGGAAGGCAATACGTGATTCCTCTCGGTCAACTGATATGGCAAATCCTCCGGTCGTATCGCCGGGGGCTTCCCCACCACCATCGCACGCTCCACCGCATTCTCAAGCTCGCGGACATTGCCGGGCCAATTGTATCTCACAATCGTGTCCATTGCCTCCGGTGAAATCGCCGTGATTTGCTTTCCCATCGCTCTTGAATATTTCTGGACAAAGTAGTTCGCAAGGAGCGGAATATCCCCCTTCCGTTCACGCAACGGCGGGATGAATACAGTAAAGACATTCAGACGATAATAGAGGTCCTCCCGGAATGTCCCATCGGCAACTGCTTTCTCCAGATCCTTGTTCGTCGCGCAGATCACTCTGAAATCTACCCGGATGACGTCATTGCCCCCGACGCGCGTAAACTGCTTGGTCTCAATCACCCGAAGCAAATCCATTTGCGTCTTCATGTCAATGTTGCCGATCTCGTCAAGGAACAACGTGCCCCCATCCGCCAGCTCAAGTTTTCCTTTGCGACGATATTGAGCACCTGTGAATGCCCCACGCTCGTGCCCGAACAACTCGCTTTCAAGTATCCCCTCCGCCATCGCCCCACAGTTTACAGCGACAATCGGGAAATATCTGCGCGGACTGTTGCTGTGAATCGCACGTGCGATCAGTTCCTTCCCCGTACCACTCTCGCCCCGGATCATGACGGTCGTATCCGTCTTCGCCACGGTCTGGATCAGGTCATACACCTTCTGGATCTGTGCCGAGTCACCCACGATATCATCCGTCCGGCTGAACTCTGTAATCTGTTCTTTGAGCTTCAGATTCTCTTTCGCGAGGCTGCGCGCTTGCATTGCATTCGTAACGAGATGCGACAGGTAGTCGGGGTCGACCGGCTTGGTAACATAGTCGAACGCCCCGGCTTTCAAAGCTTTCACCGCCGTCTCCACAGATCCGTGCGCCGTGATAAAAATGATCGTCGCACCTGAGTCAAGCTCCTTGATCCTTTGCTGCAGCTCCATGCCATCCATACCCGGCATCTGAATGTCGAGCAACAAGACATCCCACTTCTGAGTCTGCACTTGCTGAAGGGCTTCCGCAGCTCCGCCCGCCGTCGCGACATCATAGCCGTCTTCCTTGAACCATTTCGACAGCGAATCCCTTACCGACTGTTCATCATCAACAACAAGGATCGATGGAGTTCCATTCATGCCGTACCTCACTCAGTGCTTATCCATTGTCTTGTGAAACTTGTGTGCGCGATTCCTCAGTGAAGAATTTGCTCCTCTCACCTCCCGTGACTGTCTCCGGAAATTTGAGGATGAACGTCGTTCCCTTCCCTACTTCCGATTCAACGACAATGCTTCCACCGTGCCGTTCGAGGATCCCGTAAACGACCGACAGCCCAAGGCCGACTCCCTGACCGTTTTTCTTTGTGGTAAAGAAGGGTTCGAATATCCGCGGACGATCCTCAGCAGGAATACCATTGCCCGAATCCTTCACAACGATATTCAGGCCTCCGTCCTTGGGGGGACTCTGGACGGCAACCGAGAGCACACCTCCGCCAGGCATCGCCTCTACCGCGTTTACAAAGAGCGCAACAAGCGCCTGCTGAATCTGATTCTCATCGCAGAAAAGCGACGGCCGATCGTCAGGAAACGTCACGGCAAACGAAACCTTCGAGATCTCGAAGTGGTGACGCAAGATCTGCTCGGCCTTCGCAATAATCTGTTCGACGGGAATCAGCGCATACTCGACCACCTGTTTTCGGGAAAACAGCAGGAGATTCTTGACGATCGTACCACAACGGGTCGTCTCGTGTTGGATCAATTCAATATCCTCAATCGCCTGGTCGACTTCGCGCGACGTTCCCTGGTGTTTCTTCAGCCTCCGGGCGATGAGCTTCGAATACGTCAGGATCCCTTCAAGAGGGTTGTTCAACTCGTGGGCAACCGTCGCAGCAAGCTTTCCGAGGGACGACATCTTCTCTATCTGAAGGATCTGCTGATGGATCTCCTGTAACTCTGCAGTTTTTTCGCGGACACGATTCTCAAGCGTTTCTCTTAACTCCCTGTTTTCTTTTTCCGACTGCAGCAGCGAGCGGGTCATCGAATTGAACGAGCGCGCGAGCTCGGCGATCTCGTCGCTTCGCCGTATCGACAACTCATAATCAAGGTTGCCCGATGAAACGGCCTTCGTTGCCGCTACGAGATTGCTCACCGGTCGAAGCACCGTCGTGGTGAAGAAATAAACCGACGCACTCCCGACAACGAAGACAAGAAACATAGCGACGATGATGATTTGGGTCTGCGATTTCTTGATGGCCGCATCAATTTGCACAAGCGACATCCGCACATCGAGAACCCCAAGCACGGTTTGCTCCGGCGAGTGCGCGTGACACGCTGCGTTTGCACACTCCTCTTCGTTTCGAATTGGATTGATGAGACCGAGCACACGCGTCCCGTCCTGTCCCACGTAAATACGCGTCCGGCCTGACGATCCAGCGAGCGACGGATTACCCGACCCGTGACATCCTACACAGGCCTCAGCCTGCATGTCCACATTTTTCCCCTGCTCGCTCTTTTCCGTCGAAAAGGTAATCTCACCTCGCTTGTTGTAAATACGGATACCGTTAATACCAGGCTGCTTCCCGTGCGCATCGATTATTTCATACACATCCTCGCGCCGGTTCAACAGCATGCTGTAATGCGTCGAGCTCTTGATGGCATCGCTGATGCGGTTCGCACTCGTCAGCACCTGCGACATCATTTCGTTTGTGTAAAAGCGGACGGAGAAATAGGAATAAATCCCGAAGAGAATCAGGAGTAGGAAGGATCCCAGGATGAGGCGGCCCTTGAGAGTTTCAAACCAGCGCATGGCTATTTTTCACCGCTCTTACTCGGGCAGAAACCATGCCATGGATGAGTGCTTAAAAACACAACAATTGCCCAAGTGCCATTTTCGAGAATGCAAACTTGGGAAGCTTTTGCCGCCCCCTTGCCACGTGTGGGAAATGCATCATTCAGCAGGCTTGAGATCAAGTGTACATTGCCCGGAGAAGATTCAGATATTCCGTCGGCCCCAGCCTCGCTGAGAGTCGCTCAATCGCCCGGCCATGTTCAGGAATCCTGCCTGCGGTTTCAGAAGACGACAAGGCATCCTGCTCCTCGAGCAAAGACCTCAAAGGGCGTTCATCCTCTGCGTAGATACGAGCGACATCGGACAAGGGAAGAATATCAGCTTCGACGAATTCTGCCTCTTCAACCGTCATCTCAAAGAGCCATCCTTCATCGAGCGGAGAAGTACTAACGTCATGAGGACGTTCCACTAACACGCTGTTCGTCTGAGTTACAGTACCCGACACAGGTGAAATCATCGGGAGCGTTCCTCCATCCAGCACGATCCAAGCACACGCCTTGCTGCGTTCAATTCGTGCACCTGGCGCTGGTAAGACGATGGCCATCGGAGGGACAAGGACGGACGCCATGCCCGGTTCAATCCCAAGCCGCAGTTTTCCTGCCTCGATTCGCTTCAGCCACAGGTGCTTTCGACCAAACACCACTCCTACGCGTGATTCTTCTGGCGGCTTCGCCGACGAACCTCTTCGTTCGTGCTTGAAGGCACCGTCGCGCTCGGCGACTCTCTGACGCATCGCGACGTCGACCGGACATTCATCGCATTCGTACTTCCGATCGCAGAGCTGATAGGACAGCACTCCAGCCGTCATCCAGTCACATTTGGATTCTTCGGGAGGAATAACGTGAAACAATCGTTGTTCTTCTGTCTCTGACATGGGTCCTCCTGAGGACGCCCGCCGGGTTCGCTCCCCGACAGACGTTGTTCGTCGGACAGAGCATTTCAGTTTCCGACTGAGGAATCAATTAGCGTTTGAAAAACGTTGATGCAACTTCGTTCCACGCTGCATCGTCCAGTGCCTCCATCTGCCCCACGTGAAGCTGTTCCGGCTCCTCGGATTCGCTGTTCACCTTCTTCTGTACTTTCTTTACGGAGGCCAAGAAGCGATCGATCTCCTTTTGATAGAAGCTCACCGCCGCCTTTCCAATTTTCAGGTTCTTCAGATCCGCGTCGAAATCATCGGCGTCAATCGTGCAGATCCAGTTGTGACCGTACGGCGTCGTATCAAGTGTGCCAAGGTTTTCACTCAGGAACTTGTTCACCTTCGTCACCTGCCCACTGATCGGCGAAACGAACGGCATTGTCCTGGTGCCAAAGCGGATGGAAAACAGCGGCTGCCCTGCCTTCACCTTCATCCCCAGGTTGGGATATTCGATGTCCTGGACCCTTCCAAGGAGTTTCTTCGCGAAGTCATCGATACCAACACGCACAGCCCCTTCCGCTTCGAGAGTCGCCCAGCAATGGCCGTCGGAGATGAACGCGCCGCCCGGGATAACAAATTCGGCCGCGGGGAAATTGCTCAACTCAGAAACATGACTGATATGAACCCTCGGTTTCAGTTCCTTTTCAATTCTCTCCTGGCGTCGGTACAGGAACTTCTTCACCATTTCAATCAGCTCGGTTTCTGTGAAGGGCTTCTGGATGTAATCCATGACCCCGTGCTTCATGCAATCAACCGCTGACTCAACCGTCGCGTATCCAGTGATGACGATGACATCGATGTCAGGCCGGAGATGTTTCGCTGACTTCGCAACGTCCTCGCCGCTCATCGTCGGCATCTTCAGATCCGTGAAGAGGAAATCATAACTATGCTGTTGGATGAGTCCGAGCGCCTCAGCTCCGGTCTCGACCGTATCGACAGAATAGCCGTCAAGCACGAGGATCTTGCGGAAGCTGTCGAGGATCACCTGTTCGTCATCGACACAGAGTATCCGCGCTTTCGGATTCTGCACCTCCGCCCGCTTCAGGGTCTTTGCTTCCCGGCTGAAATCAAGCTTCAGACTCTCCGAGAGCACGCTCTCTCTGTCATCTCTGAGCTTCTTCTCGTTTCGCTTCCTGACAACCGAGCGGATCACAAGATCCGCTGCGATGAAGATGATGACAGCAAGTATGAACAGTAGCATGAATATCCTCCTTCCAACGCACCGGCTTCCTGTGTCAGGCCTGCCGGATGATGGTTCCTTCAGAATGATTCAGATTAATACTCTTCACTGCATGGCGTCAAATTATCCAATTCATATCCTAACTCAGTCGGGACGATCTGATACAGCCAGCCCTCATGGTACGGATCGTCGGAGAGCAGACCGGGATTGGCAAGCAACGTTTCATTCCTCGTAACGATCCTGCCGCTGACGGGGCACAGGATCTCATGCACAAGGCCGTCCTCCGTGGTCATGCTGGCGCACGATGACGCCTGGACGAGATCCCGGTTCACGTCCGCAAAGGTCAGTTCTTTCACAGGGCCGACCGTCCA